>JALONZ010000266.1 GCA_025454675.1 Anaerolineae bacterium
TTTCTCACCCTCGATGACCTTGCACCCAATCGGATGATGTGCGGTATCGGCATCTGGTATGACCCCCTTGCATCGCAAATGGGCATCCGCAGAGAACGCCCCCTCTTAGCCTTGCGCGAGACGATTCATGTCATCCGCGGGTTATTAGCCATGCGAAAAGTCACTTTTCAGGGCGAATTTGTGCATATGACCGATGTCGAATTGAATGTGGTGCATGGGCGCAAAGAAGCGCGTTATGTCCCGATTTATATCGGCGCGACGGGTCCCAATTTATTAGCATTGGCGGGCGAAATTGCTGATGGGGTACTCCTCAATTTTATGGTGTCGCCACAATATAACACATTTGCGCTTGACCAATTATCACGGGGCGCACGGCAACTTGGGCGCAGTGTGCATAGCATAGACCGCCCACAACTGATTGCCTGTTCAGTAGATAATGACCGCAAAAAGGCGTTGGATATAGCGCGGGTGTGGGTCACGCGCTATTTGGCACAACACCCCACATTGATGCGTGCCAGTGGCATATCACAAGAATTAATTGATATGGTGGCGCAAGTCGTGCGCTACCCATTGACGGATGCCAATTTGCATGAGGTGGGGCGCTTGGTATCCGATGATGTGGTGCAAACGGTAACGGCTTCTGGCACACCACAAGAATGTCGGGATAAAATTCGGCAGTATTTTGAATCGGGCGCGACCTGCGCGGTATTATGCCCATTGGGGAATGATGTTCGCCTGATGATTGATACATTTGCGGACGAGTTTTAAGTCATGACGGATGATACTGCGGTGATTCAAGCCCTAGCCGATGCCCAAAAAACAGGTGAGCCTGTCGCATTGGCGACCGTCATCCATACACAAGGCTCAATGCCACGCCACGCGGGGAGCAAAATGCTCATCCGCGCCAACGGCGAGACCATCGGCACAATCGGCGGCGGGGCAATGGAAGCCAAAGTCATCCAAGCGGGGTTAGAAGCACTCCGCACAGGCACGCCCAAGCTCGAAACGTATACTTTGAATAATTTAGATGATGGCGACCCCGGAATTTGTGGCGGTACAGCGCAAATTTTTATTGAGCCATATCACCCACCAAAAACAGTGGTGATTATCGGCGGGGGGCATGTGGGGGTGGCAGTGGCAGGCTTGGCGCACTGGATGGGGTATAAAGTGGTACTCAGTGATGACCGCGCCGAGTATTGTAACCCATCCCTAGTTGGGGGATTAGCGGATTATGTGGTTTGTATGCCCCAAGATGTGCCACAATATGTTACAATAGATGCACAAACTTATATTGTGGCTGTCACAAGGGGATTGCCAATAGATTTAGCCCTGCTCCCTGCCTTATTGACCACTCCCGCGCCCTATATCGGTGTCATCGGAAGTCGTCGGCGATGGGCATTAACTTATAAGGCATTAAGCGAGACATATCCCCTGACGGATGATGATTTGAAGCGGTTGCACGCACCAATCGGATTAGAAATTGGGGCAGAAACGCCCAAAGAAATTGCGGTGAGCATTCTGGCAGAAATCATCATGCACCAACGTGGTGGGACAGGTGCGCCCATGCGAGATATGCCACAAGATGAAAAATAATTAATAGTGATGGTAGTGGGTGTATTGTGAAAATATTATGTGTGAGTGACATGGTGCCGCCTCAAATGGAAAGCGCGGCAAATTTGCGGAGACGCTATAACGATATTGACCTGATTATCAGTTGTGGCGATTTGCCCTCTGCTTATTTAGAATTCCTCACATCGGTCATCCCCGTCCCGATGATGTATGTGCGCGGAAATCATGATGAAAATTATGATGAGCAACCACCCGGTGGCGATAATTTACATCAGCGCATCGTTACCTATAACGGATTGACCTTTGCCGGCTTAGAGGGGTCTATCAAATATAATCGCGGGGATATTCAATATACTGATGCAGAAATGATGATTATGGTATTAAAGATGGGTCCGCAATTGCGGTTACGTCGTATGAAACATGGGCATGGTGTGGATATTTTTGTGGCGCATTCGCCGCCAAAAGGGATTCATGATGCCCCCGATTTGCCTCATAATGGCTTCTCGTCATTTTTGCGTTTTATGGATTGGTATCGTCCACGTTATATGCTTCATGGGCATGTGCATACCTATGACCGTCGCAACATCACCCGCACCCAATATAACGAAACGTGCATCATGAATATCAACCCAGTGACCATTTTAGAGGTTGAGCCACTCACCAAATAAAATTTGATAACATCCTATTTGAATGATGATAAATGAGGGATATTTTGATATGTGGCAAGCCTATCACCAAGTTACCAGCCTCGACCAAGCCTTACACCTGCTTGATGAGCATCAAACCCATGCGCGTATCATGGCAGGTGGCACAGATTTAATTTTGGAATTAGAACGGGGGCAACGTCACGCCCAAACTCTGATAGACATCACCCGCCTGACCCATTTATCAGACATCACCATCGAAAATAATATCATCACATTAGGCGCGTTGGTCACACACAACCAAGTCGTGACCCATCCCGACATCATCGCCCGTGCCTTACCCCTCGCACAAGCCAGTTGGGAAGTGGGAGCGCCACAAATTCGCAATCGCGCCACTGTTGCGGGCAATATCATCACCGCCTCACCCGCCAATGATACGATTACCCCATTGGTCGCGTTGGGGGCATCGGTGAGGCTCGCCAGCCTATCGGGTACGCGCACAATTCCCCTCTCCGAATTTTATACAGGCTACCGTCAAACAGTGATGCGCCCCGATGAACTGCTCACGCATATTCACATCCCCATGATTCCAACCACAGGACGCGGGATATTCCTCAAATTAGGATTGCGTAAGGCACAAGCCATCTCGGTGGTGAATGTGGCAATTGTCCTCGATTTTGCACCAGATGACACCATTCAAAACGCGGTTATTGCGCTAGGGTGTGTCGCGCCGACCATCATCACATTGCCCCAAGTGACAAGCCAAATGCTGGCGGGCAAATTGACGGATGGTCTCATCCGTCAATTTGCCCGCGCCTGCGCCGACATCCCCAAACCGATAGATGATGTGCGGGCGACGGCAGAGTATCGCAAAGAAATGATAGCGGTGCTGGTATCACGCGGGTTAACCGCACTCATGACCAACACCCAAGCCAATCACTACCCGCAAAATCCCGCCTTATTGGGCGCAATCTCGCATTCATCTCTATCTGAGCCGATTTCGATTTCAGATGATAACCCCATGATTCAAACCACCATCAACGGACAACCATACACATTCGCCAGTGGACACGATAAAACATTATTACGCCTGTTGCGTGAAGAGGCGGGTCTCATCGGCACAAAAGAGGGATGTGCAGAGGGGGAATGTGGGGCGTGTACGGTATTTTTAGATGGGGCGGCAGTCATGTCCTGCATGGTAGCCGCGCCCCGCGCACATGGCGCACAGATTACAACCGTTGAAGGGTTGGCAGATGGAGATGCCCTTCATCCAATTCAATCAACATTTATTGAGCAAGGTGCTGTACAATGTGGTTACTGTACACCGGGATTGATTATGTCTGGGGCAAAATTATTGGATGAGCATCCAAACCCCACCCATGACCAAATTCTGCAAAGTATTAGCGGGAATTTGTGCCGTTGTACAGGGTACTATTCCATCATACAAGCCATTTTATCTGCAAGTCATCAGGAAAAGGAGCAACTATCATGAGTTTTGAAGATGAATACGCCGCCAAGCCCAAAAAGAAAAATGCCCTCAATGCTTTTTTACCACTCATCGGCTTATTTTTAATCGCCGCCGCGGCAGGTATTTCGTTTGTCGTATCCAAACCTGCCACCGAATGGTTGCGCGATACCGTTTTACCCAATAATGCCGCCGACATCACCGAAAATTTTGAAATCGTTCAATTGGTGGTCGGTGTGGTGATTGGTGTCGTGATTTTGTTATTCGTGGCAATGATTTATGCCGTTGCCGCGCCCAAACCCACCAAACTCACCAATGAACGCGAATTGAAAAAAGAAAAAGAAGCCAAACTCGCAGAAGAATTGGCTCGCAAGAAGCGTAAGCAAGAAGTGAATCGCAAAATGGCAGAAGAAACCAAACGCAAAATGGGCAATATCAAGTAAATTTTCGTACATTAATCTGGTATCGCTGTAAGGGCGCAACATGTTGCGCCCTTACCAATCACCTGTGATTCATTCATCAACAAGGTACGGTATATGGCAAAAGACCAAACAGTTAGCATCGGCAAGACCATCAAACGGATTGATGCACATGGCAAAGTGACAGGGGCAACCCCCTATCCGGGTGATTTTGACCATGATGGGCAACTGTGGATGAAAATGATGTGGAGTGAGCGTACTCATGCCCGTATCACACAGATTGATACCAGCAAAGCACGCGCTTTGGCGGGTGTGGTCGCGGTATTCACCGCCGAGGACATCCCCAATAACACCTATGGACTCATCTTCAAAGACCAACCGGTTTTATGCGGATTGGGCAGTAATAATCCTCATGGATTAGGTAGCAATAATCCTCATGCCGAAATTGTGCGCTGTTACATGGATAATATTGCGGTAGTGATTGCAGAGACTGAAGCCATTGCATCACAAGCGGTTAAACTGATTGAAGTCACATACGAAGATTTGCCCGCCGTGTATGATATGGAATTGGCAATGCAACCCGATGCGCCCCAACTCCATGCCGATAACCCGAATAACATCCTGTGTTATTATCCTATCCGCAAAGGAGATATTGAGGCGGGTTTTGCCGATGCCGATGTGATTGTTGAAGGCTTTTACGAAACAGGCTATCAAGAACATGCCTATTTGCAACCCGAAGCAGGTGTGTCGTATGTGGATGATGAAGGACGCATCACGGTTGTTGTGGCGGGGCAATGGGTACACGAAGATTTATGGCAAATCACCCATGCCCTAAACCTGCCCGAAGACCGCGTGCGCGTGATATACCCTGCCATTGGCGGGGCATTCGGCGGGCGTGAGGATATGTCGGTGCAAATTTTATTGGCGCTCGCCACATGGAAACTCAACCGCCCGATTAAAATCATTTGGAGTCGGGAAGAATCTATCAAATACCATCATAAACGCCATCCCGTCCGCATGTGGGCGAAATGGGGCGCAACCCGCGAGGGCAAAATCACCGCCATTCAAGCCCGTGTGATTGGGGATGTCGGCGCGTATGCCTATACATCCGCCAAAGTCATGGCGAATGCGGGCCTATGAAGCCCCGCATATCAGTGTTGATACCTATGGTGTGTATACCAATAACATCCCCACAGGCGCGTTTCGTGGATTCGGCGCACCACAAGGTGCATTTTGTGCGGAAGGCATGATGAATCGCTTGGCGGATGCGCTCGGCATAGACCCTGTTTCGCTCCGTTTGATGAACACCATCCGCGAGGGCAGTATCCTGTCTGTGAGTTCTGTCGTCCCCAAAGGCGTGAGTATGCCTCAAGTGATTGAAGCCTGCGCCAAAGAAAGTTATTGGTCACAAAACGGCTCACGTTGGCAAAAATCCCCGCGCACCCCTGCCCCAACATCCCATTTACGGCGTGGTGTGGGCATTGCCTGTAGCTTCAAAAATATTGGCTATGCCTTCGGATTCCCCGAACACAGTTGGGCGCAAATTGAATTATATGGCACATCCACCATCGAAAAAGTGGTCGTCAAAGCCGCTGGCGCGGATGTCGGGCAAGGCGCTCATACCGCCGTTGTGCAAATGACCGCCGAAGCGGTTGGCGTGCCGATTGAAAAAGTCCAAATTCACACCCACGACACCGCAGGCTTTCAATCATCGGGGAGTGCATCCGCATCTCGATTGGTATTCATGGCGGGGAATGCGGTGCGCGGTGCATCACAAATCGCGCTGGAAAAATGGAAAAATGAAGAACGCCCCGCCATTGGTGAATTTATGTATCGTCCACCCCCAACCACCATGTATGACCCGCAAACAGGCAAAAGTGAACCAAATTTCGCTTATGGTTATGTGGCGCAAGCCGTCGAAATTCAGGTGGATATTCAAACGGGGCAAATTGATATTTTAGATGTC
>JALONZ010000267.1 GCA_025454675.1 Anaerolineae bacterium
AAAGACGCATTTTGGCTATCACCCGCACCAGCCGATGTTGTGACAGCACTTTTTAACCCGTCCACCATTTCTAAAATAGATTTGCGAATGGTGACGATATGAGAATCGTTGAGGGCGAGATTTGAAGGCATTATAAACTCCTATACGACTAAACGTTAAAATTTTTTTGATATGCCGACTATTTTACATTAAACCTGCGGGATAATGCCACTTGCGAGCCAATGAATTCACCATTGGATGAGAAAAATGTAATTCGATTTTCGTATAGGCACTCATTTGGGCATTGATAAACCTCAATTACCAACCGATATACACCCGCCGAGATGACATTGGTGAGCGGTATGCGATACTCATCCAACACATATTTTTCTTGTGACCACCGTCGTGATGGATACCCTGCCAAGTAACGCGGTTCAGATTGCAACCAACGCAATCCTCTGGCATTGATATCTTCTAAAAAGACAACTACCTGATAATTATCAGTGAGGCGACGGGCAGTTCGCCATGCAACTTGTACGTCAATAACATCACCAACTTGATAAACATCCTGCTGATTAACCACTTGATACCCCAATAATTCAATCCCGACATCTGTTTTTTGATTTTGCGCCACAAAAGGTATTAATCCAGACCCAGACGGTCGGTAAATGGAATAGGGCGCTTGTGGCATGATGAATAATCCCCAAAAACTGATGAACCCGATAATAATCACCCCGATGAGCCGTGCCGATTCGACAGATAATAAATTCAATTCCAGTAAGGTGTTGGCTCGTTTGCGCCGTAGCAAAGCGAATAAGGCATTAATGACCAAAAATAGCGCCACAATGCCACTGATGCCCCATGCGGTTTGACGATTCGGTGTTGTCTCGTAGCTGATGGTCAACACCCCATTCGTTGCACGCCCCACGCTGACTTGAATGAGTCCTGTGGCAGAATTGGGTGTTAAACCGACAGTGATGCCATCCACATTGGCGTTCCAACCATCGGCATAAGCACGAAGCACTTCAAAAATGGCAGGGGTATCGGTTTGAATGAGGTAACGGTCACGATGACTTTGGGAAAAAATGAGTCCTGCTTGTTTGGATATGGTAAGCTGATTTTGTGGAATTCGCACCACACTGGTGGTCTTGTCTTGATACCCGCTAATCAAGCCACGATTGGGTACAATCGGCAAGGGCAGGGTGATGGGGATGGGCGCGGTTGCGGGCAATACTGCCACCCCATAACCAAGCTGTTCATAGGTAATTTGCGCCATATTATCGAGTTGTGTATTTTCATCTGACCAGCGCGGGGCTAACCAAACAGGGAGTGCCAATAAACAAATTCCCACAATGACAGTCGGCAAGATGATGCGCCCAATTTGGGCTGATATTCTGTTTGTAAAAGCATATATGGCACTGCCAACAATGGCTAAACATAAACTGATAGGTGTCATCAGCCATAATTCGGACGGCAGGAGGAAAATGGCAATAGCTGTTAAAATTGCCCCACATAATCCCCAAAAAATCCACCATCGCCGATATAACCGCGCTGTGAAAATGCCGATAATGCCCAAAATTAGCGTTACGATGCCCCCCCAACCGATTCCGACTTGCGGAATATACACTTGCTGATTGAGGTCTATGGGCATGAATGGGGCAAAAATAGTCTGGAAGGTCATGGTGGTGGTTAGGCGTGTGTATGGGGCATGTATCCATGTCACAAGGTCTTGTTCTGTCCATGACGGAAGCCAAAAGAAAGCCGATAATCCCAATCCTGCAAGGATGGCGAGGATTGCTACTGCGATGCGCCCCCATTTTATCGGGCGGATGACGATTGCCCCGCCGAGAAAAATGATTAAGAGGATGCTGGTGAGTATCCCCATCTTGAGATGTGTGAGCCATAGCATGGCGCAAATGATCGCCAGAATAACCCTATCTAGCGGGTTTTGACAGGTGATAACACGTCCTATGCTCCATAAACTCATCGGTAATAAGGCGCTGGCGATGAGCAAGGGCAAGTCACCTAAAATATAGGGTATCGTTTGCCCGATGAATGGGCTATATACATAGAGTAGTGCCGTGATGATGGCATATTCGGCGCGAGTGAGGCGTAGCATGAATAAATAGGTCATTACACCGCATAAAATGATTGCCCCAACCGCAATGAGGCGCAAAGCGATGATGGTATCATTGGTGAAAAAGAGTTCCATCACGGCGGTGATATAGGGTGTGGCGGGTGGGTAATAATTGCCAATTGGCGCACCATATCCACTCAATGCCCCTTCAACCCAGCGCGGATATAAGCGCCCCTCACGCAGGGCATTCGCATAGGTATGTGCCATATACGCATGATTTTCGAGGTCATTGTTATGGGGGATGTCACTTTGCAAAATGAAGGGTGATGCAATGATGAGCGAGAAGCAAAATACAATCACCACGCCCCAATCCACAACCTGACGGGCTTGGCGCATCCATGTTGGTAAATCATGCTCATCAATCCGAATATCGTTGCTCATGTGCATTATTGTAGCGTATTTTGGGGTTATGCCGATAGGATTGTATCGCTATCAGGCGGGTTTTGTGCTATCCTGATTCGGCTTATTGGAAAAAAATTGCGCGAATCATGTCTGATTTTTTGATTCAATCCCCAAACGTGGATGACTTGCCCACCATACTCGCTTTATGGTCAGAACGCATGACGATTATGAGTCAGAGCCTGCCTCATTTGCGCCGTCATATCCCCAGCCAAGCCGACCATTTAGCCCAATTGCAAACATGGCTAACCCTGCCGAATGTCAAGATGATATGTGGCAGGCGCGATAATCGGGTGATTGGGTATTTGGTAGCAATTTTTCAGGATGAGGTGTGTGTGATAGAAGAAATGGCGCTCGATGCACACGCCTATCATCGTGGTTTGGCGAAAGCCTTAGTGACTACCCTTCAGACAATATTTTTGCAACCTGCACCGATGCCGATGATGATTCGTGTTCCGCGTTATTATGCGGTGGAACAAGCCTTTTGGCGGGCATTCGGTGCGCGAGATTGGACAGACCCCACATGGCAAATACACCCCCTTTATCAATGGATGATATTATCATCCGCCCCGCCACAGAAACCGATGTGAATCAGATTGGCATCTTATGGAAAAAATTGGCTGATTATCATCAAATACGTGATGCACGCCTTCCCAAGCCTGCACAAAACGGGGCAATTTTATATGCCCAACGGATTGAATCGCAACTGGATGACCCTTATCATCATGTTTTGGTAGCAGAAGCACAGGGTCAAATCGTGGGCTATGTGTTGGGCATGATTGCCGATTATATGGCGGATGTCTTTTTGCCCGAAAGCACCGGTTTTTTGGCTGATATTTTTGTAGATGAAGCCTATCGCGGGACGGGCGTGGGCAAAAAATTAGTATCCACACTCGGCTTGTGGTTCAAATCACGCGGTATCGGTACAATGGAATGGTATGTTGCATCAGAAAATCCAGCGGCACAAGCCTTTTGGCAGGCGGTTGGTGGCAAAGAATTGATTATCCGTATGCGACTCAATTTATAAGGGAATTGAATTATGCGCTATATTCATCCAATTGGTGTTCATGAAAAATTTGTTGCCAGTGGTACATATTTGCAGGTAGATGGGGATAAAACGATAACCGAGTGGTCAATTCACGAATTTCCAGATGGCGCATGGATGCTCCGCCTAGACCGTGATGGACGCGGGGCAGATGGCATGAGCATGATTGCAGAGGTATGGCGCAGTCCCATCGCAGAAGGGGGCAAGGTTGCCCGTTTTGATATATGGGGATTCAGTGATAAACAACCCTCGCGCCAAGTGAAAGCCCGTTATTTTGTGGTGGATAACACCCTCGAAATGAGTGTGCAAATTGATGATGCGCCGCAACAAGTACAGTCACTCGCGTTTCCGCCCAATGGGGTGTTATTGCTCGAAATGCCACTCTTATGGGGATTTGCCACATACCAAATGGCGGGGCAGGGCAATGGTGGGCGTGTATTCACTTGCTCGCTGAATATTGATGACCCGCGCACGCTTTTACCAGTGGCATATGAAGAGGCGGTGACGGTGGAATGGGTTGGTGAATTTGAATTGCAGGTTGGCAACCATAAACTGGTCACACAGTGTTATAAAACACCTTATCGGTGGTTGTGGATAGATGATTTAGGTGTGGCGGTGGCATATGGACACACACAAGATGAACCGATTTTTGTCCAACACTATGCGCGTCGCAAATAGAAAAAGGTTGATATGATAAAACGATTTTTGCTCTTTTTGGGACCTAACCGCGCCCGCGCCTTATTCTTTTTGTTGGCGGCGACCGGGTTGGGCAATTTGTTGATGAATGTCATCGTCAATGAAAGCCCGTGGGCGCGGGATGTTCAGACGGTGTTGGTGTTCGTCTTTTTAATTGGCGCGGCTATCATCATCCTCAGCGCGATGGATGCGTTTGAACGCGGACGCTGGATTGGTATCCTTGCCCCTGTGATTGGCGCACTC
>JALONZ010000268.1 GCA_025454675.1 Anaerolineae bacterium
AAATTCCTGTAAGGGCGCAACATGTTGCGCCCTTACACAGCTATCGGATTATTTGATTTATAGATTTCCTCGTTTATTGACTTCATCCTCTGCCAACAACCGCTCAATTTCAGCATATTCCAATTCATCCACATAATGATTGATTGCCACCTTCATATATTCTGCCAATTCGGGGTGCATATCATGAAAATTTGCCATAAATCGCGGGTCGGTGGTATATAAATCGCCAAGTCCGCGCAAAATATCGTAGGTTGGCTCATAAAAATGACGAATATGCTCATGCCACCGTTGGATTAAATCGCCAACTGCTTCGGGCGGTGTGCCAGCTTCAATCGCTTTGATGATGTCGGTATAAACAACATTCCCCTCATCCATAATGGCTTTTTTCTGGGCTTCACTATATCCCTTCCAACGGCGAATAGATTCGTTGACGTGTTCGGGTCCATATTGCAGACGGGCTTCGCGCTCATAGTCTTTTTGTTGCTCATCACTGAATCCCTGAAATAATTTTTTGTTGCTCATCGGCGTGCCTCTTTCTAAATGAACAATCGTGTTTTCAACCGTGTTGATGAGGTCTGCTAACCGATTGGCGCGGTGCATCAATGTTTTACGATGATTATGCAAGGCTTCCGCCATATCAAAATTGGGATTATCCAGAATATCTTTGATTTGGCTCAGTTCCATCTCCATCTCTTTATAGAGGCGGATTTGTTGCAACCGTAGCAATGCCGATTCATCATAATAGCGATAGCCATTCTCCCCGATTTTGGTAGGGCGCAACAACCCAATTTCATCATAATAATGCAGGGTGCGGATGCTGATATTCGCAATTTCGGAAATTTGTTTGACGGTGTACATAAAAAATTCCCTCTCAACACTCATGTTACAGCATAAACCATAACGTAACGTGAGGGTCAAGAGGGGAATTTTATTTGACCTCATCCTCCGAAGAAAATCATTTTTACGAGTGGTTTGAAGTCCCCTCTCCAAAGTGGAGAGGGGACTTAGAGGTGAGGTAAACCAATAATTTTTATTTATCGTTTGGGTATTTCAAGCCCCATTGGGCGCGGATGGCATCCATTGTTTCCATGATGGCAATGGTTTCATCGAGTGGCATCCACTGGCTTTCGGTTTGGTTTTTATCCAAACACGCATGGACTTCCATGATTTCATGTGCGTATCCAAAACCTGTGAGCGGTTTGGTGATGAGTTGCGGATTTTGCCCTGTCACATATAGCGACAAATTCGCGGTATGCCAGAACGGGGCTTGTAGGTGAATATAACCTTTTGTGCCATAGATATAAGCATCATTCGCCATTTGATTGGTGAATGATGTGGTCAGGGTGGCGAATCTACCCCCGCCATATTGGAAAATCATGGATGTGCGTTCATCCACACCGGTTTCGCCCATATACGCGCGACTGATGATGTCTTGTGGTTTTTCGCCATATACCATGAATGCCAATTGAATGGGGTAAATGCCAATATCCAGCAATGTCCCACCACCCAATGCAGGGTTAAAAAGGCGTTCTTCGGGGTTATAGGGCGCACGGAAGCCAAAACTGCAATTCACCATCTGCACATCGCCGATGATGCCTTCATGCAAAATACGCCGTAATTCAAAAATACTGGGCATAAAGCGCGTCCAAATGGCATCCATGATGAACAGGTTTTTTTTGCGTGCGAGTGCAATCACCTCTTTTGTCTCATTTGCGTTGATGGTGAAGGCTTTTTCGCATAACACATGCTTACCCGCATTCAAGCACATCAGACTATTTTCATAATGCAAGGCGTGAGGTGTGCCGATATACACGATGTCTACATCAGGGTTATTCGCTAAGGCTTCGTAGGTATCGTGGCGATGTGGGATGTTATATTGCGCCCCAAATTCATCGGCGGATGCTTGATTGCGTGACCCAACGGCGACCAATTGGGCTTCTGGCACATGTGCCAAATCTTGGGCAAATTTATGAGCGATTTTTCCCGTGCTGAGGATGCCCCAGCGATACGTTTTGGTCATGATGGTTACTCACAATCGGGCAGGGCGGTTAAATCCACCTGCCATAAGCCACCCGCAATCCCATTTTGCGAGAGCATGAGGATAGATGTATCGGGCGAAACCCACATCCACGCACGGTCATTTTCCGTCAAATTGAGCGGTAATGTGGTGAGTGTGGTGAGTGTTTCTGTGCGGAAATTGTAGCATTGCAATGTTGACACACCATCAATCGGGCGGGCGATATAAGCGCGTTCATCACCCCGTCCCTGAATCCAAACAGGCGCAGGATAATTATTGCCCGGTGGTTCGGCTTCAAATAGCAGGTAATTGGCGCTTAAATAGGTGTGTTTGACATAATACCCAAGCGGACCCAATTCATCGGTGGTGATGATGACCTCTGTGCCTTGCGCGTTGGGTCCGGGGACGGTGTAGGAGACCGTGCCACCATAAACAGACCTGCTAATCCATTCTGAACTGGAACGGGCAGTAAAATAACGAACTTGTTCGCCATACGCCCCAAAATAATACGCCAAAAAGCCTTCATTTTCGGCAGTCCAGATGATGCCTTGCAAACTGAAGCGTGATAAATCTTGATGCACGTAACGCCGATTGCTACCATCGGCTTGGGCGGTATAAAAATGATTCACACCTGTTTGGAAAATCAATCGGCGCGAATTGGGCGCTATGCTGATGAATGAGTGATTATATTCAGCATCATCACGCAGGCGCATATTGGCGCGGGCTTGTTCGGTAATTTGCCCCACACCCGGATGAACAATTGGTTCAAACCCACCTGTTTCGGCGTTATAGCCAAACCAATCCCATGCGGTGAGGGGCAATTTATCACACCCCACTGCATAACGGGCTGGTTCGTTGCGCGGAAATTCCACACTCACCACTTCATCATCACTAATTTGGGTGATGGCGGGGGGCAGGGGGGCAGATTCCATCACCACGTCCGATTCGTTCCCGACGGCTTGAATAATCAGGTGTGAAATGGGCGCATCTTCATAAATTTCGAGCGGAATATCAAAATATTGTTTACCCAAAGGGGGCAGGGCATAATCGAATGGCACAAATCCGCAAATAGTGACAGGGTAGCCGAATCCTTCCGCGACAGATTCTTCATCATCTGCTTGGGTATAGCCATAAGCATACAGCTCAAGGTTATCATAGGCGGTTTCGGATGGATTCGATAATTCCCCGCGCACAATCAACTGTGTTTCGCCAAACGGATTGAGGCGGCTTTCGATGCGTAGCCATTCAATTTGGAATAGGCTATCAGGCGTGAGTTCATAGGTGATGTCAACCGTAGGGACGGGTGTTTCTTCCTGTGCAGATACGGTGAACATCCCAATTGGGATGAGGAGTAATATCCATAATAATCGGCGCATAAAAATTCCTTTCAGCTATTTTGCAATTGGGCAAGGAGTTCTGCCGCCTGTGTAAAATTGCGGTTATACCATATGGCTTGTTCAAGATTGGAGATGGCGCGGGGCATATCATCGGTGGCGATATATGCCAACGCAAGGTAATAATACATTTCCTCAACCCCAGGCGCATCACCAATCACCCGCCACGCGAGGGTTTGTACATCTTGTGGACGGTTCACTTGCAGATAAGTCTCAAAAATATCGAATTGATACCACATCATGCGGAAGGGCAAGCCAATTTCGCGGGCTTTATCATATGCCACCACCGCCTCTTCATATCGCCCCAGACGGGCGAGGGCTGTCCCTAAATTAAAATGATTGAACGCATCATTGGGTTTGGCGATTAAATCAATGTTGTTGATGCGGTCATACAATGCCACGATATTTTGCGCCTTATCCCATTGGACTTCGCCCATCAAACTCTGAACTTGCGCTTCTTGGTTGGGTTCGTATAACACCATGTAAGAATAATTGAGTTGTCGCCAACGTTCCATCAATTCATCATATTTAACGGCTTTGCCGATGTTATCCGCGCCAAATCCGAGTAGCGAATCATAAAAATAGGCTTCACCCTTATCATCATCATACCCCACCATCACGCGGTTATGACTCATCCATGTTTTGGCGGCATCTTCGCCTTCTTCGTAATAGACCGTTTCGACGAGGACAGGAAAACCCGCCGATACCAGTCGCTTGAGCATGGGCAAATCGCCACCGAGCCGTTCCACGCCTGCTAACCCAAAGGTTTGGGCATACGCGACCATTTCGTCAAGGCGGGTGCTGGCATCTTCATCACGCGGGTTTAGGTTGCGGATGGTATCGTAGTAATTCATCTCGCCACGCCAATACGAAATTTGCATGGTCAATGCCGCCGCCGAACACCGATTGAATTGTTGCCAAACTTGTTGCATCCCCTCCAAAACGACACGCTTGGGCAGGGAAGGGTTATCATTATCGGGTCCGATAGGGATGGCGTAGACGATGGATGTGCTGAATAGGCTGATGAAAAATAGTGTTATGAGAAAAAATCGTTTGGTCATGCAATCATTCGATCATACCGG
>JALONZ010000269.1 GCA_025454675.1 Anaerolineae bacterium
GCTGATTTGCTAATTTACTTTTAGGACAAGCCTTTTAGTGGGCTTCTAAGGCGAATAGGCAGGTTGCTTTAGCACCTGACGAGAACGGGTTATCCCTAATGCCAAAGATGTGGGTAAGGCATAGTCGTAGGCTGAGGGGGCGACACTAACTTAACGGTATTATGCTTTAGCATCCGCCGAAAACGGCTTATTCCGCAAGCCAAAGATGTGGGTAAGGCATAGCCACAGCGTGGGGTGGGGGGGTAGGGTGAAATAAAAATAATTTTAACCATAACTCATATCAACTTTTTATATTATCAAATGACATACAAGGTCAAATGTTACAAAAGTCGAACCAAGTTCGTACCGAAAACAAACCGAAAAAGGGTTCTAATTGGGGCTTAGGGTCTTGATTAGGGGTTTATAATAGGATTATACACATAAGGAAACAATGGCGGGTGGTGGGGATGTGGGCATAGAGAATGATTATTATATACTTGTGTTAAAGCTAATTTTGTGTTAAAGTTATTTCTATAAATCGCTCTGACCCCATAAAGTAAAAACGCCTGTGACGCAGGCGGGGTATTACAGAGTGATAATAAGCAATTTCATAAAAGGCATTTGCACTGCCCTATGCCTTTTAGTTTACCTGATTTTTGCTTATCTGTCAAATGCAATTTGGTATTTTTAATCTAGGAGTATGGTATGAGTTTTGGACAGGCATAAAAAACAATACCTCTTGTGGAGTTGTGTTAAAGATAATTTTGTGTTAAAGTTATCTTTATAAATCGCTCTGACCCCATAAAGTAAAAACGCCTGTGACGCAGGCGGGGTATTACAGAGTGATAATAGACATTTTACAAGAGGCACTACAAATGCCTTATGTCTTTTAGTGTACACAATTTTCGGTTATCTGTCAAATTCAATTTGGCATAATTGACTAGGAGCATCGTAATGGGATATAAAGCAATGGAATGGGTATGGGATAATTATGAAGGGCGCGGTGGGTCAGATAAACTTGTGCTACTGCGTATTGCATATTATGTAAACGATAAAACAGGTATCGGCTTTCCATCGGTTGATACCATCAGCAAAAAGGTGAATCGTTCCACTAGGCAAGTGCAATCGGTGATTAAGTCGTTGCGGGGATATGGGGTTATCCTTGTAGATGAAGGCGGTGGCAGATTATCAAATACCTATCATTTATTGGGTTATATCGCCACGTTACCAGGTCAATCACTTCATCCCAGCCACGAAGCCCAATTCACCTCAGACGTTAGTAATGTTGTTCAAATTCATACTGGCTATACGAAGTCCACTTCATCCCAGCCACGAAATTCACATCACCCCAGCCACGAAATGGGCAACACCTCTGCCACGAAGCCCAATTCACCCGAACATACATATAATAACAATACAAATACCATAGAAGAACAAAAACCGATTAAAAGCAATGTCATCCCCGTTGGGGACGACACAGCACAAAACCATTTTCCAGAATCAACGCAAACCCCACAACCAACGCCAACGGGAAATGTAACCATGTCGCAACCCTCCAAACCGACAGGCATGACCGACCAATCCCAAACACCTGTCATGGAAGGTGTTGCGACCAGTTTGGATACGACTCAACTTAATTCTGTGCCAACCAACAAAAACGCCCCCCCTATAGTCCCCCCCGCCGATGCGCCCAAAGTTCGGTCACTTAATAACCAACAGGTCATGGTGAGCGCGATTGCGAAGGTATTTGGGTGGGATTTTGTTACCTTGACCAAAAGCAATAAAAAACTGGTTGGCAAAGTGGCGAGTGAACTGCGCGAGGTGGGCGCGACACCCGATGACATCCCCGTGCTGTATGCGTATTGCAAAAATCAAAATTGGTCGGGGAAATTTACACCAATGGCGTTATCCAGCCAATGGGCGAATTTCGTGGCAGAAAAAGCCTCAAAATCGGCATCAAATGATTATTTGGTGGATGAGATGGGCATGATTTGGCGCACCTATATCCCCCCACCCGATTATAAACCGATATTTGACTACGATGCGATGAATTGCAACTTTGAAGATGCCATTGGCACAGATGATTGCACACCCACAATCGAATATGACCCGAATATGACGGGTGAAGAACTCATGAAAAAAGCTGTCGGATTTATCATGAAATCCGCTTTGCAACGCGACATTACCCCAATCGAATTAGACCCAAATGACCCATTGAATGAGGAGATACCATGGTAAACAATACACAATCAATTAATCGTCAACGTCCCGTGCCAATCACAGGGGTGAATGCCAACGAATATCCCTATAGCCAAGAAGCAGAAGAGGCGGTTATTGGGAGTATCCTGATTGATGAGCAAGTCTATTATAAATTGGCGACTTTTATCACACCGAACTCGTTTTTCTTCCCACGTCATATCTACATCTGGGAGGCATTTGAGGCGTTGGTGAACACGCAAACCCCAATTGATATGCTTACCGTTGCCGAAAAACTGAAGGCGATGGGGCGGCTGACCGATTGTGGCGGGGATGCCTATCTGACGCATTTGCTGACCAGCACCGTCTCATCGCATAATGTTGAGGCGTATGCCAAAATTGTGCAGGCAAATGCGGCACGACGGATGCTTATCAGTTTGGCAGAAGAGACCAAACGGCTGGCATTAAATCTCGACATCAACATCATCGAACTCATTGCCAATGTTGGTACGGCGGTGGATAAGACCGCATCGCAACTGGTGACATCGGATATAACCCCAATGGGCAAACACCTCAATCGGGTTTTGGACAAAATCGAAGATGCGATGAATGCACCATTGAAGATGGCATTGATGCCGACAGGCATCCCCGCGTTAGATGCCCTGATTGGGGGGTATCAGCGCAAAAAAGTGTATGTGGTGGCAGGGCGCACACATAACGGCAAATCCACCTTGGCATATGCGTCGGCGATAGCATGTGCCAAAGCGGGCAAATCGGTGGCGATTTATAACACGGCAGATGGTGATGCGGAAGGGGTGATGATGTCCCTGCTTGCCATTGAATCCGGTGTTAGCACGCTTGATATGGCAACCGGTATCAACGCGCAACAACACCTAGCCATTATCAAAGCCGCTGGCACATTATCAACTTTGCCAATATACATCAAGTCAGATAAGAACCTAACCCCGCGCGGGTTATTGATGCACGCGCAAGCAGTGCAATTTGTGCATGGATTAGACATCATATTCGTGGACTATGTCCAAGCGATGAGTAGCGACCCGCGCCACAACGATTATGAACGCAATAAATACATCGCCGAGTCATTAGATAAGATAGCCTATCGGCTGAATGTGGCGGTGGTGGAAATGGCACAAATTAATCGCGCAGGGGCGAATGGTGTTCCCAATGTGTCCCACATCGAAGGCAGTGGCAAATATGAGCAATATGCGGCTGTGGTCATCATCGCCTACAAAGAGAGTTTGTACAAGCCCGATGCGCCCACCGATAGGATTTCATTTTTGGTGCAGAAAAATCGTGTGTCGGGGCGAACAGGTACCGTACATGCGCGAATTAACCTGCAAACCACCGCACTCACGGCATGGAATGGGGGGTAAGCGCAAAAAATGCTATATCACAGACGCTTCTTTGCACTTAACTTGAATTGAGGTGTAGAACAGATTTACATAAACGCCAATTTGTGGCTTTTAATATCATGCTATAACGTGAGTTATGGATAATTTTCGTGTCAAATTCGCCAATTTGCCAGCGGGCTATTTGACTTAGAACGGGCTTGATATATCAAGTCTCTACGGGCTAAAAATCTGACCATCTGGATGATGGTAGCGGCGCAGGCATTGCCTCGTCCCTTTAGTGCGCTTACTCGGTTTTACCTAGTTGGATGTTTTAACGTCTGCTGTAAAATCGGTATCCAATAAATTTATTTTTTGCTTTTTAACCACAACCGCTGTTATTACACACAATTTGGATAATGCTGGTCGGTGGTGTTTTCTGTTTCAGTACCCTAGACGGGTCGATATTATGGGTGAACCCATATAAGGGCATTGTACACATAAAGCTAGTCTACGTTTCAGTACCCTAGACGGGTCGATATTATGGGTGAACATTGTAGGGATATTGTGCTTTGCCATTAAACAACAAAGTTTCAGTACCCTAGACGGGTCGATATTATGGGTGAACAACGCTCCCATTCAGGCAAATGACCTAAATTCCCAAGTTTCAGTACCCTAGACGGGTCGATATTATGGGTGAATTTTCTACACCCCCTCTATATTCCCCCTCCCCATTGTTTCAGTACCCTAGACGGGTCGATATTATGGGTGAACGTGGATACGGATGGTCATGTGTGCTGTATCCATGAAGTTTCAGTACCCTAGACGGGTCGATATTATGGGTGAACACACTCGCATCATCACTAAATCGGCTCAACGCCCCGTCGTTTCAGTACCCTAGACGGGTCGATATTATGGGTGAACGCAAAATTGCTCTTGGTCGAAACTCCCCAACCAATGTTTCA
>JALONZ010000270.1 GCA_025454675.1 Anaerolineae bacterium
GTCCGCGCCTCATCACAAAAACGCAAAGCTGTGGCATTTCGCATGTTAGACCGTTTCATTTTATTGGGAAATTTGCTCGTCCCCACCCTCATCGGCAGGCGGGCAATGCGACATTATAAATAACCCCTATGGCAGATAAACTCAATTCAATGCGAATTTTAGAGCAACACAAAGTTCCGTATGAAGTCCTCACCTACCCCGATACGATTCATGATGCTGAAGAGGTAGCAGAAATTTTGGGCGTGCCTTATTTTACGGTGTATAAAACATTGGTCGTACAAGCCGAAAACCCAACTCAACCCAAACCCTATTTGGTGCTGGTCGCCAGTGAAAATCGGCTTGACCTGAAAAAAATGGCAGTCGCGGCAGGTGTCAAAAAAGTGAAAATGGCGGCACATAAAGATGCAGAAGCCATGACAGGCTTAAAAGTGGGTGGAATTAGCGCCCTCGCCCTCATGCAAAAAGGCTGGCAGGTCTATTTAGACCAACCCGCCACCCAATTACAACATATCGTCATCAGCGCCGGGCAACGCGGAACACAATTGCGCGTACCCGTTGTGCCATGAATTTATTGCGTGTCAAAATCGCAGAAGTGAGTGTTCCAAACGACAGCAATGAGGATGCGTAGGGGCTTGCCATGGCAAGCCCACACCCATATTTACATATTATCGGCTTAAAATATGTTCCATCCGATAATATTCTTCATTAATGTCGCGTTCTTTGGATGTCGCATCTTCCAGTGGCACAGCCACCATATCACGCCCATTCAGCCCGACCATCACATTATGTTCACCAGCCAATAACCGTTCCATTGCGCTTACCCCCATACGTGTCGCCAATAGGCGGTCAAATGCGGTTGGATTGCCACCGCGTTGAATATGCCCCAAAATGGTGAGGCGAATCTCGAATCCTAAACTCTTTTTATTCAAAAAGTCGAGTAAGTCTTGGGTCTTATATGGCGCACCCTCAGCAATAACAGCAATCGCGTGCGATTTTCCGCGCACATACGCATCACCCATTTGCGTTGCCACATCTTCCATCGAAATAGCTCTTTCGGGGGTGATAACCACCTCTGCCCCGCCCAAAATCCCCGACATCAATGACAAATACCCACAGTTGCGCCCCATCACTTCAATCAAAAATGCACGGTTATGTGATGTTGCTGTATCGCGCAGGCGGTCTAGCGCATCCAAAATTGTATTCAGCGCCGTATCTACGCGATACTCATGCTTGTGCCATAAATATCATTATCAATGCTGGCAGGAATACCAATAACAGGGATACCTATCCGCTCTAATGCCATCGCCCCGCGCAAACTGCCATCCCCACCAACCACCACCACCGCTTCGATATTATTTTCATTCAATCGGCGTAGGGCTTTGCGTTGCCCCGCTTGTGTTTTGAATTCTTCATTGCGGGCAGTTTGTAAAATCGTCCCGCCCTTTTGCAAAATACCACTCACCTCACGACTGGTCATCAGGTTCATATCCCCATTGAGTAACCCAGCATACGCTTGGCGGATGCCATACACTTCAATTTTATAATGCAACGCCGTGCGAACAACCGCACGTATGGCGGCGTTCATACCAGGGGCATCGCCCCCGCTTGTCATGACAGCGATTCGCTTCATACCTTATCGCTCCTAATGATGGAATCTGTTTTGATAATCAACACACTACTATATCACGACTAGGTTAAGCTATATTTAGCGAATTTATACAAAGTTTTGCACTTCGCACAAGTTCTTAATAACCTAAATGGCAATATATATGAAAAAAGTTTTTATTTTAGGATGAGGACTAATCAAAAAAGTATTATTGATGCAAGCCAATTATAGCATGATGTGAGGCAATAATCTCTCTCATTTCATCGCAAAAATCACCAAATCGGGTTACAATAATGCACAATCGTTTTGCAGGTGCATCATTTTTTTAGGGATTTGACCATGACATCATCCAGTCGCATTTTCATTTCGTATGCCCGCAAAGATGGACGTGACCTCGCGCTTCGTCTCCAGAAAAGTCTATCCGACCTACGCTATGATGTTTGGCTGGATACCAACGAGATTGAAGGCGGGGCATCTTGGACAAAAGAGATTGAAGAAGGTATCAACAACTGCGATATTTTGCTGGCATTGTTATCTAAAAAATCGTATGAATCGGAGATTTGTCGGTCTGAACATCTCCGTGCCATTCGTCTTGGTAAGCGGATTATCCCTATTTTGGTGCAACCTAAAACAGACCGTCCTATTTATTTAGAAGGTGCAAATTATGTCAATTTTGCAAAACCAACTGTGTATAGCGATGCTTTCACTGCGCTGATGCAAACATTGTCAAATGATACAGCACCCAAAATCGTCTACTAATCCCCATTTCGTAATGCCCCCGAATTCCCTCCTAATTTTGTTGATCGCATAGAAACATTAGAGTCAATTCATCACGCCATCCTAAGCGATACCACCGAGCGAAGTATCACACTAACGGTGGTGCGGGGCATGGGTGGTATTGGAAAAACAGTTTTAGCGACCGCGTTATGTCATGAACAAACCATTATAGATGCTTTTCCCGATGGTATCTATTGGGTGGATGTTGGACGCGATACAAATGATTTGACCAACAAATTGCAAGTGATTGGGGTACAAGGGTTTGATGATGACCCCAGTTATTATGTCACCAAAGATGCGGCGATTGCCCGTATCCAAACCTTAGTGCCACAAAAAGCCTGCCTAATTGTATTTGATGATATTTGGGATGCCGATATTATACGCCCCCTACTGGTTGCATCCGCACAATCGCGATTTCTCATTACCACGCGCGATGGCAAAATCAGCACATCATTAGGCGCGACAGAGGTCAAAATTGATAAAATGACTCCTGATGAGGCGCTCGCTTTGCTCCAAAATTGTGCTGACAAATCAGAAATGGAACATGCCACTATCACAGAGAAACTGGATTATCATCCACTTGCGCTCACATTGGTGGGCGCGGCATTAAAAGGTGGCTTATCAGGCGCACAATGGCTCAGCTTATATGATAATGTCGCGCAAATCACACTGGGACGCAAGCCTAAAAACCCCCACGAAAGTATGACTTTATGTTTTGATGTAAGTATGGAATGTTTGGCGGATGATGACCGCCCGTTGTATTATGCATTGGGAATTTTCCCCGAAGATGAATGGATACCCGATAGCATTGTGACTTTGTTATGGCGTGCCATCATACCGTCATTATCCAACATGGATTGCGCCCAAATCTTGAAAGAACTCAATGACTTGGCGTTGATTGAACGGGATTTAATCAATCATACCCTACAAATGCACGACTTGTTGCATAGTTATAATCAGTATTGTCTGAGAGACCGTTACCAACCACCATCTGACCCCGCGACAGGCAATTTATATGCACAATACCAATCAAAACTTGTCACCGCATTGGGAGACCCCTACGCCCTCCCACACAAATATGCGTGGCGTTATTATGCTTATCATCTAAAAGAGGCAAATCGTCTGGCTGAATTGCGCCCATTGTTACTATCGTATCGCTGGTTAGACCTTAAATTGCGCCAAACCGACCCCAATGCCCTGATTGATGATTGTGATACGTGGTTAAAGCAGGCAAGTGACGAAGCTATCCGCCTCATTCGTTCTGCATTGGATATGTCTGCTAATGTCCTAGAAAAAGATACATCAGCATTAGCACACCAATTGGCTGGGCGATTAATGCACCATTATGGGATGGTTGAAATTAAAAAATTTTGGGATAACATCACCCCACTAAATAAATCCTTATTCCCTATCAATAATGGGTATAACGCCCTAAATCCTGCTGGTGGCATGTTACTCCGCACGATGAAACATGAGGATGTTGTTTTGGGAGCGTTACAATTGCCCAAAGGACAAGTTTTATCTTGGAGTTTGGATGGCACATTGCGCTTATGGAAAGCTGATGGCACACCTATCATCATACTGAGTGGACATGATGGGCGTGTGAATGGCACAATAAAATTACAAGATGGGAGAATCCTTTCATGGGGTGAAGATAAAACACTGCGTATATGGGATAAAAATGGTATTACAGTTGCCACATTAGGTAGAGATCAACATCAAGATGAGGTGATGGGTGGCATCGAAATTGATGGTGGACAAATTTTGTCATGGACGGGTAGTAATAGCGAACAGGCAATCATCAAAGATAACAGTCTGCGTGTTTGGGATACACAGGGAAGCCTGATAGCCACGCTGGATGGACATAAAGGACGCGTGAGGGGTGCAATTGCTTTGCCAAGCGGTCGCATTTTTTCTTGGGGCGATGATGGCATTCCACGTTTATGGGATGGCGATGGTACATCCGCTATTACCGAGTATACCTATCAAAATCCCGTCTTAGGTGCAATTTTATTGGCAGGTGAACGCATTTTATCGTGGTCTGGTGGCGATGATATGATGCCCCGCGCAGAGGGCAAGGATTTTAATCAAAGGTCTGAGATGCAATCCAATAAAGTGGATGAGCAAAGTTCTGAGATACAATCCAATAAATTGGGAATTGAAGATTTATTCAATACGATTGTTATCGGCAATATATTGGATAAATTTGTCATCTCAGACATATCCGATAAGGATCTCAGAACCAATTATCCCGAAAAAATACGCCGTGCCATGACATCAGTCACGCCTCAAACCACATCGCTTGATGACCTATCCGCTCGTTATGGCTTATCATCACCTAATGAGTTGCGTCTCGAATTACAAAACAAATCAAGTGAGGCTAAACCTGATGATGATATTGAATTGCAAAACAAATCAAGTGAGGCTAAACCTGATGATGATATTGAATTGCATATATGGGATAACGATGGCAAACTGATAGCGTCCCTCAAAGGGCATACCAAGCGCATTAATGGCGCAGTACAACTCAAGAACAAGCAGATATTAACGTGGGGCGCAGATACAACACTATGCTTATGGGATGAAAATGGGATGTTTATCACCACACTGACAGGACATACCGATGCAGTTACAGGCGCATTAGAATTGCGTGATGGGCGGATTTTATCGTGGAGTGCCGATAATACCCTGCGCCTGTGGAAAACTGATGGTACGAGTATCGCTATTCTCACTGAGCATATCAGTCGGGTCACAGGTGCATTAGAATTGCATGATGAGCGGATTTTATCATGGAGTGCTGATAATAAACTGTGCCTGTGGAATAAAAAAGGCAAGCATATTACCACGCTCAATGAGCATACAGGTAGAATTAATGGGGCAATTCAACTGAGCAATGGACGGGTTTTGTCGTGGGGCAATGATAATACCTTGCGCTTATGGGATATTGATGTGAATCAAATTGATACAAACGACAAGAAGGCGCACAATTCTGATGTGCGTCATGCCAGACTAGTAAGTAATAATCGCATATTGTCATGGGATGATGATGAATTCTGTTTATGGGATAAGGATGGCTATTTAATTGATACGGAAAAACGTGATCTTGTCGAGATTAAAGGCTGGTTGCAAAGGTACGACTTAACGCAAGATGACCTAATGCCAGCGAAATCAGGTGAGAATCCTACGCAGGCAGATATACAACACGATGGGA
>JALONZ010000271.1 GCA_025454675.1 Anaerolineae bacterium
TTCATTGAGCATCATCACATCTTCGCGTTCCACAAAACTCAATTCCATATCGAGTTGGGTGAATTCGGGTTGACGTTCACCGCGCAAATCTTCATCACGGAAGCACCGTGCAATTTGGAAATATTTTTCATACCCCGCCACCATCAACAATTGTTTCAATTGTTGCGGACTTTGTGGCAAAGCATAAAATTTGCCCGGTTGTAAGCGCGATGGCACTAAAAAGTCGCGTGCGCCTTCAGGTGTCGTCTTGAATAAAATCGGTGTTTCAATTTCGACAAAACCCTTATCATCCAAATAATCGCGGATGAATTTGACCAGTTTATGACGCAAAATGATGTTATATTGCATGTTGGGACGGCGTAAATCCAGATAACGATATTGCATTCGCCGTGATTCTTCAACTGCCTCATCTTTGTTCATATAAAATGGCGGTGTGAGCGATGGATTGAGGATGGTTATCTCATTGGCGACCACATCAATATCACCCGTTGGCAAATCGGCGTTGGCTGTCCCTGCGGGGCGCACACGCACTTCACCATGCACCTGCAAAACATATTCGGTACGGGCATCACTCGCAATTTTATGCGCGACTGGGGATGTGGCGGCATCAATCACCACTTGCGTAATCCCCCAACGGTCTCGCAAATCGAAGAAAATCAAGCCGCCTTGGTCACGGCGACGATGCACCCATCCCGCCAAAACAACCTGTGTTCCTTCGTGGGAGGCACGGAGTTCTCCGCAAGTATGTGTTTTCATCATAAACCACAGCTCCTTATATTCGATGGTTATCGCATTGTGTATCATTCACCTGATACTTAAAACAGGATAGCACGATTATTAACAAAAATAAACCCGCGCTTTGATTGTTACAAAAATTGTGAATTCATAAATTTTTCGGATATTCTTCATTCTTTCTCCATCAAGACGTGTTATCATGCAAGGTATAAAACCATCAATTAGCCATTAAGGATGATAAGGAGTGTTATTATGAAAACCAGCACACTCTTTCACACACAAGCAATGAACGATTATCAACTCACACCACTCCAAAATGGGCGTATCGTGTTATGCGAACTCAAAAATAGTGAGCGTAGGACGATTGAAAAATTTATCCCGCACATGGAATCCTTAATTGGGTTATGGGGTAGTACCCCGTTTCTGATTCTGTTCGATTTCCGCAATAGCGCATTGCGTTTTTCGCCATTTTTTGCCGACCAACTTAAAACATTGCCCCAAATTGATTATGGCAGACAAGCCATCCTCACCTTAGATGATTTGGATAGCAAGCAAATGGCATTCTTCCCCAATTATTTCGCGTCTTTGGAATATCAGTTTTTCCAAAATTATGAACGCGCCCTCGCTTGGCTTGAAGAATTGATTTAACTTTCATCTGACATGGTGCTAAAAGTTTGCTATAATCAGCACCATGTTAAATAAAAACTTTTCATTCACAAAACGAACACTTGGATTATTCTGTTTGGCAATTGGTGCGCTTGGCACACTTGCGATTTTTGCCATTGATGTGATTGATGTCGGCAGAGAAGGCGGTATTGGACCCATCCAAACCGTTGGCTTAGTCATCATGGTCAGTTTAGCCTTGCTTGGATTAACCCTCATCCCACTTGGGGATGACCCCGCCTAATAGGATATGACTATGACCCAATCACAGAGCATCCCCCGCCCCATTTTGACTATCCTACACACCCTGATGTTAATCGCCCTCGCATGGTTACTCTTTCATTTTGTGGTGTACGTAGTCTATGCCAACAACCTGATTCAATTCCCATTCGATTATGACCAAGGCGAAGGATTTGAATTACACGATGTCATGCTCCTCAGCCAATTCCAATCGCCATATGCTGATATCGAGACCTTCCCATTTTATGGGAGCATTTACCCACCCATGTATCATGTTTTTCTTGTGCCATTCGCATGGCTATTCGGCGCGGAATATTGGTATGGGCGCTTATTCAGTTTTATAACCACCCTCATCACCGCCATCACCATCAGTTGGGTCGTCTACCGTGAAACATATCGCATCAAACCCGATGCCGATAAAACCCTCACGCGCATGGTTGCGGTCGCATCTGGCTTGGCATTCCTCAGTTCCAATATTGTGTATCACATCGGACCGTTATTTCGGCAACATATATCCATGTTCATGTTTGAAACATTGGCAGTAGCCGTATTCGCCCATGTCAACGAAATCGAATCCACACCACGCAGACGGCGTATGTTGTTGCTGGGATTTGGGTTGTTGGTCATCGGCGGATATACCAAACAACTCGCCGCCTTCACTGCCATCGCCATTTTGCTATTTTTATTCATCCGCAATCCGCGCAGGGCAATCATTTGGGGATTCGGATTCGCGGTAGTCGGCGCGGGGATTTTTGCCCTGTTCACCATCACCACCGATGGACATTGGTGGACACAAACCATCACCGCCAATGTCAAAGATTTTCTGACCGACCAAGCCATCGGTTTAGCGCGATTATTTTTGAATTTGCACCTCGCCTTGCTCATCCCTGCCCTGTTGCAATTGGTCTATGAAGTGTATTTTGACCGCATTTCGGTGTATAGCATCTGGTTTGTGTGTACATTCGTATTGAGCGCGTTGGCGGCGGGGACATGGGGCGCGGGTGATAGTTATTATGCGACCTCTGTGGCGGCGATGTGCATCCTAAGCGGGATATTCATCAGCAAAACCGTGAATCGTGGCTGGCAATTCCGCAAAAATTATATACGGCGCATTCTGATTGACCCCTTCAAATCAGCCACACCTGCTATCACCCTGATTCTGATTATCATCATGCCCATTGTGTATATCACCTATGCGCGGGCAACGCTCCACATGCCCACCACAGGCGCAGGATTTGAACAAATTGCCGATATATTCGGGATTGAACCCAATGCCGATAACGGATTTTATGATTCAGCAGGGCGTTTGGTGGGGGCATATGCCGATATTGGTCATTTGACTACCGCGCAAGATGTTATCAACGGCAACCTGATTGTGGAACGCATTAACGCGATACCAGCAGATAAATTGCTCCTCAGTGAAGAGGCGGCATTCAGTTTTGCCACCAACCGCGAAGTGATTACCAACCCCGTTGTGTTATATATCTTAGACCAAGTGGGTCATTATGATAGTAGCGAGTTGGTGCAAATGCTGGAAGAACAAGCCTTTGGACTGATTGTGTTACGGGCGCGGTTTTATCCGCCACCCGTCAATATTGCCATAGACACCTATTATGAGATGGTTGAGGTCATCCCTATGAATGGCTTCGATTATCAAATTTTGCGCCCTAAGAATTAAACCCCGCTTTGCGGACGCGCGGTTTGGTATTCCCTAACCCAATGGCACGCCGTTGGATGATAAAATCGCGCTCCGCCTTCATCTGATACGACAAACTATCCACTGATTTTTCTAAGAGTTCCAACGTCACTTCGGTTTGCCGATTATGCGCCGCCAACATCCGCGCTTGCAATGCCACTTCGCGCACAAACGCACCCGGTTGGTCTATCAAATCGGGGATGACATCCATAAACGCATCGCGCCAATGTTCGCCCATATAATGCCGTAACATGGCTTCGGCTTGGGTTTCATCTTGAATCACAGGCACAACATAAATGCGGTCTAACCGTCCGGGGCGTTTGGTAAGACGTTCATCTATCGCTTCGGGGTAATTAGTCGTGGCGACCATCAATGACCCTTGCGGATTATTCGGCGATTCAATCCCATCCAACACATTCAAAATACGGGCTTTATCATCCCCGCGCAAATAGGCATCCAATTCTTCTACCACCAATAGAGTCGGGAAGCGTGCCGCGGCAACCGCCTGAAAAGCCCGTTGGATTTTTTCAAATGATGCCCCATCCCTATCCGACCCCGATACATACACCACGATGCGCCGTTGCGATATAGCATGTTTAGCGAGTGCCGCACACAACATCGTTTTGCCCGTCCCAGGCACCCCCGCCAATAAAATTTTGCGGAATGGCGCAAGTTTCAGTTTTTTATAAATGCTCACACCCTCATGGAAAAAAGATTCAACATCATCATGCAATTGTTGTTTGAGGTCGGGTGGCAAAATCACATCCGACCAATCTACAGTCGGGTCAAAAAAGGCATCCGTCCCGCCGATGATATACACATCACGCCGCCGTTTGATACGCGGGCGCACCGCTTTGGAGCAAATCACCTCAAATGCTGTCCAAATTTCCAAATATTTTTGTGGGACGAGGGCAATGGCGGTTAAATCTTGCACATCATCCGTCAAATAAGAACTCACATAAATCACTTCAAAAGATTTGTTATCTTCGGTTGTAAATTTGAATACAAATGCCCCAGACCCGGATGTGAGTACCATTTTTTTATTAAACGAGCCACAATCATTAATTTGTACAATCACAGGGCAATCGAGTTGTTCATAACCCTCATAACGAGCTTTACCG
>JALONZ010000272.1 GCA_025454675.1 Anaerolineae bacterium
AAACACCTATCCAAGACGAAGCAGATTTTGAAGCCAAAAAAGCCAAAGCAATCGCCTTATGCCAACGGCGCATAGATGCAACCATTCACCTGTATGGCGATGGTCACATTACGCGCCCAGAATATGAGCAACGCATTGAGCAGAGTGAACGCGAATTAAGTCTATGGAAAACGCGCACCAGTGATAAGCAGAAAATCACCATTGAGCTAACAAAAGTGAAGGAATTGATTAGCCAAACTGCTTTTCTATGGCATCACTCTAGCGATGAAGATAAACACGGTTTAGCAGAGACTATATTCGATTATATTGTTTATGATTTGGATGCTAGGCAGATTGTTGGATACAAATTAAAAGCATGGGCAGAACGGTATATGATATTAAGAGGGGGGATTTATGAGGAGTATAAAGATGAAGATTACAAAGGTACAAATGTGACCCCAACGAGATTCGAACTCGTGTATTCACCTTGAAAGGGTGATGTCCTGACCGCTAGACGATGGGGCCGTGTAACTAGCAACAGGTAAAAGTATATCAGGAGCGGGGCATAAAGTCAAGCCTATATCTATAAAAATTAAGAGGCATCTGGTTGGAGATACATGGCTAATTTCGTCCTTAGTTCAACAATATTAATTGGTTTGCTAAGATAATCGTCACAACCCGATTCAAGCGCTTTTTCTCTATCCCCCACCATCGCATGAGCAGTAAGCGCAATAATGGGAATATGTGCCGAAACAGGGTTCTGTTTAATTGTTTTAGCGGCAGTCCAACCATCCATTTGGGGCAAAGATAAATCCATCAAAATAAGATTAGGCAATTCAGCAACCGCCTTTTCAACCCCCTCTACCCCGTTTAGGGCAGTAATCACATCATAACGGAGCATCATCAATACATCACTGATAAGCATTAGGTTATCTTTATTATCTTCGACCACCAAAACCCGTATCATAATCCTACCCTACCCGTGATGATTTTTTGAAATGTGTCTTATTATCGGCTGGTTTAGACGATATAAGAGATGCAACATCGTGCGATGGTTTCAGCAAGTTATCATATAAACTCAATACACGGTGTGGTAGTTCTTGATACCCACACATATCACAGCTATAAATTTCTGTATTAGGCGCACAAAAAATACGATTTCCATACAAACAAGTAAATGTTTGATGGGTCAACCGACATCGCCCGACCATACAATGTGGACATTCAAACGACTCTATCATATCTACTGACCCTCAATTGACATTAATTTGATGGATGAAGCCAATCGTGTTGAGGGGCCAATACCGAAATAATGCTTCCCCAATAATGGCACTATGTTTAATTGCGCCAAATGAACGTGAATCGTTACTCACATTACGATTATCCCCCATCACAAAATATTCATCACTCGCCAAAATCCATTGGCGGTCACGACAATAGCGTGTGCAAGGTTCTTTGATATAAGGTTCATTCAATTTCACACCGTTGATATATACCTCACGGTCTTTGATTTCGACCGTCTCACCGGGCAACCCAACGACACGTTTTATCAATGAGGGGTCATCATCATCTGATTCCGGGGAATTAAACACGACAATATCGCCCCGTTGAGGGTCGCCAACCATATAATTCACACGGCTTATAATAAGACGTTGCCCTTCCACAAAGGTTGGTTCCATGCTTTTACCATGCACCTCAGACCGTGGTAGAGACAATTGCAACAGCGTAAATACTGCAACCAAAAAAACACTAATATCCATTAATTCCTTGATGACCCGATACCGACCCACAGGTGGGCGAGGTGTTTTTGGGGTTGTAGCAGATTGTGTGTTTATTTCCATTCTATCTTATCCTCATTCATGGCTTAGGGAAATTGATGCTATCTACCAATCCCCAATCTGGGGGGGGCCAATAACGAATCACCACTTCACCAACAATAAATTCACGCCTCACAGCATTAAATGAGCGCGAATCACTGCTATGATTGCGATTATCCCCCATCACAAAATATTCATTCGCACCCAACTCCCAAGATTTATCAGGACAGCTATATTGTGTACACGGTTCATTGATATATGGCTCATTCAGTTTTATACCGTTGATATATACCTCGCGGTCTCTAATTTCTACCGTCTCGCCGGGCAACCCAATGACCCGCTTGATATAATCTTCAGTGGGGGCTTTGGGATAATGAAACACCACAATATCACCACGTTGCGGATTCGCCAGCAAATAATTCATCCTGCTCACCAGCAATAACTGGTCATCCCGAAAGGTTGGCTCCATACTCGATCCACGTACTACAAAACGCACCGTAGATAAATTCACCAGCGCATAAATTGCCCCCACAAGGACGATTAAATCCAGCCATTCGCGCAAACTGCTCCACCGTCCCAAACGCGGACGCGGTGATGATGAAATTGGCATGGCAGTTAAATTAGATTGAATAGAGGTTGTATCTGACAAAATACCTTCGCCTACTTTTTTTGATGTCGAATCTACTTCTAAATTATAAGGCGCATCCTGATAATTGTGCATAGCCAATCTGCCCCATGAACATTTTGTGATATTCCGCTTGACAAATGACTCAATTAAGCACATAATCCCAATTAGATTAGTCAAGAAAAGAAAATTGATTTTAATATGAAATTAACCTCTCGCAGTGAATACGCCCTTTTAGCCTTAGTTTTTTTATCCAGACTCTCCAATGATGAGTTTGTCTCAGTGGAAAAAATCGCGTCTGCACAAGGCATTCCCCCTAAATTTTTAGAGCAAATTCTGCTCACCCTCAAGCGTGCGCGTTATGTGCAAAGCCTCAAGGGGCAACGCGGTGGGTATCGACTTGCTAAAGAACCTCGTGAAATCACCTTAGCAGAAGTTATTCGTTTGCTAGACGGCGCACTTGCACCCACTGAATCCGTGAGCAAATATTTTTACGAGCCGACACCCATCGAAAAAGAACCCAAATTAATTCAGACCTTTACTGAAATCCGCGATTGTATCCTCAATAAATTAGAGCATACCACCCTCGCGGATATTCAATAATCAGTCGTCTAAGCCTTCTCGCTGGCGGAAGCTAATCCGAATCGGGGTCCCTTCAAATGGGAAGGCTTGCCGAATTTGGTTTTCTAAATAACGCCGATAACTAAAATGCACCAATTCCTTGTCGTTCACATGCAACAAAAAGAGCGGTGGCGCGGTTGCAACTTGTGACCCAAAGAAAATTTTGAGGCGTTTTGTCCCTTTGAGGGGTGCAGGATGTTTTTGGACGGCTTCGCGGATAACCCGATTAAATTCCGATGTCTGTAACCGAAAATGACGCGCTTCATATACCCGATTGGCAACTTCCAACACCTGATGAATCCGTTGTCCCGTCATGGCGCTGATGAATATCACAGGCACATATGGAATAAAGTGCAGGCGTTCTCTCACTTGTTCCATATATTCGTTCACAGTATTGCTATCTTTTTCGACAGCATCCCATTTGTTAAAAACAACAATCAAACTTTTGAATTCATCTAAAACATACCCGGCAATATGTTCATCTTGCTCCGTGATGCCCTCTTGACTGTCAATCATCAATAACGCCACATCGCACCGTTCAATCGCATTAAACGCCCGAATCACACTAAATTTTTCCACACCCGGTTCAATAGACCCGCGTTTGCGAATCCCCGCCGTATCAATCAGCGTGATACGTTGATTATGCCATGTCAGTTCGGTATCAATCGAGTCGCGTGTTGTGCCTGCAATCGGGCTGACAATCACCCGCTCCTCCCCCACCAAATGATTGAGCAAGGTGCTTTTACCCGCATTCGGACGACCAACAATCGCAATTTTCAGGTGGTCATCATCATCATCCGTAAAATCATATTCCATATCATGCAGGGCTTTCACCACCGCATCCAACAAATCGCCCGTCCCAACCCCATGAATCGCGCTGATGGGGAATACCTCACCCAAACCCAATACATAAAATTCAAACGCGCTATCTGTTTTTTCCAGCGTATCGGCTTTATTCGCCGCCACCAAAATCGGCTTATTGGTACGGCGCAATATTTCTGCAATTTCTTCATCCGCCGCCGTTACACCATGTTGGGCATCTACCAACATAATCACCACATCTGCTTCTTCAATCGCTATCATCGCTTGCGCCTTTATCTGTGGCACAAAATCGATGCTACCCTCTGCCAATGGACGCACATCGCGCGTCCCTTTGGGCTGATAAATCTCAATACCCCCTGTATCCACCACATGAAAATGAATCCCGCCCCAAAATGATTCTGCAATGAGGCGGTCACGAGTCGTACCGGGAATTTCATCGGTCACAGCAAGGCGTTCCCCCACCAACCGATTGAACAATGTACTTTTACCCACATTGGGTCTGCCAACAAGGGCTATAACTGGTTTTTTCGACATTTTTTGTGTATTCTTTCTTCGATAATTGGGTTTT
>JALONZ010000273.1 GCA_025454675.1 Anaerolineae bacterium
GTCAATGAAGAAAATTATGACCCCGCCAATCATCATGTCGTTTCTAACGCATCCTGTACAACCAACTGTCTCGCCCCCGCCGCCAAAGTAGTGCATTCAAAATACAACATTCTGAATGCCTTCATGACCACCATTCACAGCTATACCAACGACCAACGTATTCTCGACTTTCCCCACAAAGATTTGCGCCGTGCGCGTTCTGCCGCCATCAACATGATTCCAACCACCACTGGCGCGGCGAAAGCTGTCGCTTTGGTCATCCCCGACTTGAAAGGCAGATTTGATGGGTTCTCGGTACGTGTTCCAACCCCAACCGTATCACTGGTTGACTTTGTTGCCGTTGTGGAAAATGCTCCAGCCAGCAAAGAAGAAATGATTGCCGCCTTTGAAGAAGCCGCCAATGGTCGTATGAAAGGTATTTTGGCAGTCGAACATTCACAATTGGTCTCCAGCGATTTTGTTGGTAGCCCATTCTCTAGCACGATTGATGTGGAATCTTGTTCTGTGAACAAGAACTTGGTTAAAGTCGTCACTTGGTATGACAACGAATGGGGTTATTCATGCCGTACCGCCGATTTAGTCAAATACATCGGCGACCGTCTCTAATCTTTTGATTGGTCTTTCCGCAGAGGGGTTATTTACACCCCTCTGTTTTTATGTAACCCACCCATTCCTAATCTAGGAGGCTCTCTTTATGAACAAGATGAATATTCGTGATGTTGATTTGAAGGGCAAGCGTGTCCTTGTACGTGTTGATTTTAATGTCCCCCTCGATGGTGCTACTGTGACCGATGACACCCGTGTGCGTGCCGCCGTCCCCACCATCAAATATATCCTTGACCAAAGCCCCAAAGCAGTTGTGCTGATGTCACACTTGGGCAGACCTAAAGGTGGTCCCGCACCCGAATTTTCACTAAAACCAACCGTTGATGTGTTATCCAATTTGCTCGGTGTGCCTGTCGCATTCGCAGAAGATTGCATCGGCGATGTCGCAAATCAAGCAGTTGCCAATTTACCCGAAGGTGGCGTTCTCATCCTCGAAAATACCCGTTTTTATAAGGGTGAAGAGAAGAATGACCCTGAACTCGCCAAAGCACTCGCCCAACATGGTGATATTTTTGTGAATGATGCCTTTGGGTCTGCACACCGCGCCCATTCATCTACCGTTGGCGTGACCGATTATTTGCCTGCTGTGGCTGGCTTTTTGCTGGAAAAAGAAATTGATTACTTATCAACTGCCATCGAATCACCAAAACGCCCCTTCATCGCCATTTTGGGCGGGGCTAAGGTATCGGATAAAATCGCCGTGATTGAAGCCTTGCTCGGTAAGGTGGATGCGTTGCTCATCGGTGGTGGTATGGCGAACACCTTCCTCAAAGCACAAGGATTGGCACTCGGTAACTCATTGGTCGAAGCCGATGCGATTGAAACCGCCAAAATGCTCCTCGAAAAAGGTGGCGATAAATTGGTGTTGCCCGTAGATGCTGTCATCGGTGATAAATTTGACAACGAAGCTCAACAAAAAACCATTGATGTGCTGGCAGGTGTGCCAGATGGTTGGTCAATTTATGATATTGGCGAACAAACGGTGAAGCAATTCGCCGCCGTACTCAGTGGCGCAAAAACTGTTGTTTGGAACGGACCCATGGGTGTCTTTGAAATGCCCAATTTCGCCAAAGGCACATTTGCCGTTGCCAAACTCCTCGCTGAACAAACTGCTAAAGGTGCAATTACGATTATTGGTGGTGGTGATTCTGCCGCGGCAATTGAAGTATCCGGTCTGGCAGACAAAATTACACACATCTCAACAGGTGGTGGCGCAAGCCTCGAAATGTTGGAAGGTCAAGCCCTCCCTGGCGTAGTCGCATTGAAGGATAAATAACCCATGCGGACACCTATTATTGCTGGCAATTGGAAAATGCACAAAACCCCTGCGGAATCGGTGGCATTTGTGAACGAACTCGCCCCGCTCATCGCCTCTTATACAGGTGTGGAACGGGTTGTCGCGCCCACCTTTTTGGCGCTCACAGGGGTTGCAGAAGCCCTAAAAGGCACAGAAATCAAGGTTTCGGCACAAAATACGCATTGGGAAACGCATGGCGCATTTACATCGCAAATTGCGCCCACCATGCTTAAAGGCTTAGTCGAATATTGTATCATCGGACATTCTGAATGTCGGGAATATCTCAAAGAAACCGATGACATGATTAACAAAAAGGCGAAAGCCCTACTAGCACATGGCATTAAGCCCATCATCGCAGTCGGAGAAAGCCTCACCCAAAATGAAGCGGGTGAAACCGAAACATTTGTCGGTGGGCAAGTGCGCGCCGCCCTTGCAGGCATCAGTGAAGCAGATATGGCGAATATCGTCATCGCCTATGAACCCATTTGGGCAATTGGAACGGGTAAAAATGCGAGTGCGGAAATTGCCAATAAAATTTGTGGCATGATTCGCGCCACCATCACCGAATTGTACGGCGAGACAGTTGCCCAAGCCACGCGAATCCAATATGGTGGCAGTGTAAAACCCAATAATATGCTAGACTATATGTCACAAGAACATATTGATGGCGGGTTAGTGGGTGGCGCATCGCTCCAAGTCGTTGATTTTGTGGCGCTTATCCAAGCCTCTGCCCAAGCTAAGGGAGTTTAGGCGCTGGTTGTCATTGACTTTTTTCTGGCATTCGGTGTTGTAGTGGCGTTATTTTATGGATTGCGCCAGCTAGAACGCTGGTTACATCAGCATATTTTCAAGGTGGGCTGGCTCATCCTCAAAAATTTTGACCATACCACCTTGCTGTATTACACATTTTTCCTGCCGGGTGTCATCATCAATCAATTGGTGTATTGGCTCATGGCAGGTGTATTAGATGTGCGTGCTGACCGCGCCATTCGATTGCCCGAAAAGCAAGAAATTGGTGAATTGAAACTTAATTTCATCAAATTATCCAAAAAAGCCAGCCCCGCCAAAGTGAGCATCATCACACTTGCGCCATTCTTGGCGGGACTGTTATTTATTTTGTTCGCTATGAACAATATTTTTCAGGTGAATGTTGCTTTTGCCGATTTTGATGGCACATTAGATGGTGTATTGCGCGGAATTGGACGCATCACCAGCGCCCCCGATTTTTGGCTGTGGGCATATGTGTTGTTCACGATTGCCAATACGATGATGCCTGATTTTAAGCAGATTCGCGGCTTGCGCTGGATTTTGACCATCATCGGCATCGCAATGGTCGGCTTATTTATCATCGGTGTGGGCGATGAAATTGCCAACGCCGCCATTGCGGGACCCATTTTGAACCTGCTAAACACACTTTCAGGGGCATTCGCATTCGTGATTGTGTTAGATGCGGTAGCGGTAGGGGTATTATCTGCCATTGAAAACACAATTGAATATATCACTGGCGATAGTGCCACCTTCAAAAATGGCAAAATGATTGCCATGACACGCCAACAGGTCATCGCATCGCGCAATCAAGACCGACAAAAGAAGATGCAAGCCCTGCAAGAACCCAAATCTGTTTCGCCATTGGCAGGTGTGCCATCTGTATATAAATTGCCATTCCCCATCCCTAGCGCACCGGGTATTGAACCGATTACCCCTGTGCCGACTGCCATTTTATCTGCACCACCGCCACCCCCCTCCCTTGAAAAGCGCACAACGACCACCCGTGAAGAACCTAAAGTCATTACTGTTCCGCCTGTAAATGAACCACCTAAACCACCACCCCCACCACCGCGTCCCATTGTGTTTGGTGGTACATCTGCCATCAAAGATGACGATGACAAAAAGGCGGATGATGAAATCCGTTACGAAGATGTGGAAGAATCTCCCTGAGAATATCGGCTTAATACAAAAAAGCCGATGATGATGAGCAATACCATCACACTAAACGCGATGAACTTGAACATCTGACTGGTGGTGATGAGCGTCAATATACCAAAACAGCTACAAAACAAATAATAGGTATAGACAATTTGGCGCTGGCTAAATCCCATATCGAGTAGACGAAAATGGATATGACCCCTATCACCTTGCATGGGATTGCGACCTTTGCGGATGCGATTCGTTGCCTGCCATGCCAAATCCATCAATGGCAACCCCATCACAAGTAGTATTGTCGCCATTTTTGCTCCGCCGATGATGCTCAATGTGCCGAGCAAATACCCCAAAAAGTATGCTCCGCCACCTAAAAATAGTTGCGCGGGATAGGTGTTATACAACAAAAATGCCAATGTAGACCCCATCAATGCTAATGGGAGCAGGCTCACACTGGTTTGCATCAAGATAAACCCACTATTGATGAATAACATCACGCCCGCGATGAATGCAACACCCGTTGCCAAGCCATCTAACCCATCCATAAAATTGGTTGTATTCATCATCAGCCCCAGCCAAAACATGGTTAATGTGACCG
>JALONZ010000274.1 GCA_025454675.1 Anaerolineae bacterium
TTCTAAAACGCGGATAGCCAGAATGCTTTAGCATCTGGCGATAAAAATGAGCGAATTTAACCTATTTTGATGCCATAATGTTTCATGCGTAAGCCCTAAGGTGTAAGGGCGCAACATGTTGCACCCGTTATATATCTCGTAATTCATCCCCCCGCGCCACCATCGGGTGGGATATTCAATGGTTCATACGGACCTTCTGACCACCAAACGGGATAAACATCGCGTTGCACATTGAAATAATCATCCAAAATACGCCGTGCGATGGGCGCAGACACTTGCGACCCCTCCAGCGATTGTTCGACCATCACCACCACCGCAATTTGTGGGTCATCGGCGGGGGCATACGCCACAAACCACGCATTCGGATATAACCCAGTCTGTGCCGTGCCTGTTTTGCCACACACACTATACGGCGCGGTTAAGTCGGTATAGCTAAATTCACTACCTTGTTTAGAGACAAAACGCCCATACGCCGTACCTAAAAATTCGTTGGTCGTCACACCACACATCCCCGTTTGGATGGCTTCTAATACACCCGCATTAAAATTGAATTCATTCAAAATTTGTGGTGTGAAGGTTTGCACCACATCCACACCATCCGCGCCACCGATTTGTTTGACCAATGACGGACTATAAACCGTGCCACCATTGGCAATCGAAGCCGTCACCACACCCATTTGCAACGGCGGAAGGGTCACATCCCCCTGCCCAACTGCTTCGGATACCGCCGCATCCACACTACCAGGGATAGGAATCACACCGGGCGCTTGGCGACGATAAATCGGGCTCAATCCGTTATATGTCTGTGTTAAGCCCATGCGCCGACCATATTCGGCAATCATATTCGGATTTTTTTCTAAAAACAGACGTGCGCCAAATTCCCAAAAGAACGGATTGCACGATGCCATCAATGCTTCGGCGGGGATAATCATACCAGCAGGTGCCATCTCATCCGTCACCCGCCAATCGGGGCGCGGAGAACGGGTATCGCCATATTTCGACCCATCCCAATATAACTCGCAATTGAATTGTTCTGTAGGGGTAGTTAGCCCTTCATTCAATGCCGCCGCCATCGTGATGATTTTGAATACCGACCCTGGCGAGGCTTGTTCAGTGACAGCACGATTCCGCAACGGGTCGCCCGTCCCCAACATAGATGCAAGGGCATTCCCCCTATCCACTGTCACCGATTCAGGATTGAATAAATTCGGCTGGATAAATGGATAACTGGCAAGCGCCAAAATTTCGCCTGTTTGCACATCCAAAACAACAGCCGCCCCGCCTGTAGAGACACTTGCCCAATCAGGATTGGCATAAATAAAGGCTTCATTCAACGCATCCGCCGTAATTTGTTGTAAACGCGCATCTAATGTGACTGTAATCGGGACGGGTGGCGTGCCTGCGCTCCCCGCTAATTCGCGTAAGACGGTGCCACTCGAATCCACAATACGCAATACGCTGGCGGGTTTGCCCCCCAGTTCTGTTTGATATGCCTCCTCAATCCCAGATAACCCCACAATATCCCCCGCACCATAACCTAATGCGGTATATTGTGCCAATTGTTCGGCGGGGATGGGTCCCACATATCCCAATACATGCGTCCCCATACTATTGCCTTCATAAATCCGATGTGGGTTGCTCTCAACCCCTTGCCTAACCCCGCATACACTGGATAATGCCGAAAAATTGGCATTAAATACATCCGTATTCAACTCCCCCAGAAAAAAGACGGTCTCTGGAATATTGGGTTGAAATTGACGTTCAAGCAGGCGGATGGGGACACGTTGCAACCGCGCCAATAATTCGATACATTGTTGTTCGCCAACCATCCGATTACGCGCCGAATAAAATCCGGTCGTTGTGCCACTATAAGCGATGCGTTCTCCATTGCGGTCATAAATCACCGCACGCGGGCTAGGGCGTGATTCAATGCGAATTTGTGCGCCACTAATCAGCGTATCAAAAATATCCATCGTAGACCACGCAATTTTCCACCCATTGGGCGTGTTAATCAGGCGCATCATCCGCCCTGTGTCAGGAATTTCGCCAAAAGTGTTCGATACAAATGTCACATCATACACCACCATCGCCGTCATGCCCTGCAATTCGGTGCGCGTGATGGTATAGCGCAATTCGGTCAGCGCCAGTGTATCGGTTACGGTCTCATAGCGATTGGTGAACACCTGCAATGGGTATTCATCCACCCCACCAATATTATTCACCGTGACCAAACGATACATCCGCTCATAATCTTTGGCATTCCACCCATCCAAAAAGGCATTCACCACCTCTTGCGGTGTGGATTGCGCCCATGTTGGTAAAACCGATAAACCGAGTAATATCCATACAAAAATAATGATGATTCGTTGGCGATATGTTTTCAAACCGATAGTCCTCTTGTAAAATATCATTCAAATTCATTCTATAGAGGAAAGGGTCAAAAAATCTAGTCGGGATGAGGATAGCGTAGGGCAATAAACGGAATAAGGGCTTCTGCAAAATTCAGAAGCCCTTGACCTCGTAAAAAGTAGTTCTAAAAGAGTACGTCACTTATCTTGGAGGGGGATATGACTTTAGCGTTACTCTATACAATCATCATAACCCTCTATACAATAAACAGATAGTGACAAATATCACAAATATGTCATGGAGGCATATCAAACCATGAGCGCACCAATTGGCAAATATTTTGAAGATTATCTTGTTGGCGAAAGCATGACCACACGCGGGCGCACCATCACCGAAGCCGATATTGTTCAATTTGGCTCGTTGACAGGCGATTTTAACCCCATGCACTTTGATGCAGAGTATATGAATCAGCATTTACTCGGTAAGCGCGTGGCGCATGGCATGTTAACCCTCAGTTATGCGGTTGGGCAAGCCTATCAGTTGGGATTTTTAGAACGCACCGTATTGGCATTCCGCGCCATCGAAATGAAATTTAGCGAACCGGTGTTTATTGGCGATACCATCTCAGTCGAGATTACGGTCAAAGAGACTAAAGAGGCGGGCAGATTAGGCGGTGGCTTGGTCACATTTGAAGTACGAATTGTCAATCAACACGGAAAAACGGTGCAAAAAGGTGATTGGGTGGTCTTAATTGCCAGCAAACCATCAGCGTAACGTAAGAAATTTGGAATTTGCAGGTGCTATAGAGTATAATTCGCCTATAAATAAGCATCTAAATAAGTGAGGATTGATTATGGAATTAGGATTATTGGTGATGGTGATTATCATCATTGTCACAATTGTGGTGATGGGAGCGGTTATGTTTTATGGGTTAAAACACGACCCCCACATGGATGTGCGTAGCCCAGAATCATCGCGTGCGGTGCAAATTTTACAAACCCAAAATAATGCCGCCGCCCAAAAATTAGCACAAATTCAGACCGAAACCCAACTTGTAACCGAATCTGCTACAGGTGGGAGCGCCTCAAAGGTTGGTGCAAGTGCATTAGGCAGTGACGATGAAAAAGCCGCCCGCAAAGCCGCCGCGCTCGCCCGTAAAGCCGCCAAACAAGGGACTACAACCACCGATTAAGGGCATGTTGCCGTCTCTGACGGCGCTATGCCCTGCCTTAATCCTAACCCCCCGCGCATCGTCCGCATTTTGATTGGAACAGTTTGTAGAAGGATATATAAAATGACACAACAAGACCGCTTACAACAAGCGATGATGATGTTGGAATTGGGAGATATTCAAGACCGCCTCGATGCGTTAACCATTGTCACGGAAGAACGTCATTTGCCTGCCGTGCCGTTATTGGTGACATGGTTGCCCAATGCCGACCCCGGTACACGTTATTTAATTGTGAAATCACTCACCCAACTGCCCCATGATGACGCAGTACCCGTTTTATTAGACGCATTGCGTTGGGATGATATGTGGACACGCGCCGCCATCACTGCCGCCCTGATTGCGAATGGCTCTGTGGTGGTCATTGATGGGCTGATGGATGCCTTACGCGATGAAAAAAATGCCGTGCGTCGCGCCGCCGCCAAAGCATTGGGCAAAATTGAAATTCAAGCCCAAACCAATACCCACACCATCGTCATGCGTGGATTATCTGCCGCCTTATTAGATGTGGATGACGGTGTGCGCCGATTCGCCGCCGAAGCATTGGGACGCTTGGGTGCAGAGGGCAAAGTGTCAGAATTATCACACGCGCTGAATGATAAAGATGCCACTGTGCGAATTGCCGCCTTTCGCGCCCTCGCCAACATAGATACCCCAGAAGCCCGTAATGCGGTGCGTCAATGGTCTAAACAATAAAAGTGTATAGGACGGCATGGTTGTGTATGCCGTCCCTATAGGGCTTACGCATGAAACATTATGGCATCAAAATAGGTTAAATTCGCTCATTTTTATCGCCAGATGCTAAAGCATTCTGGCTATCCGCGTTTTAGA
>JALONZ010000275.1 GCA_025454675.1 Anaerolineae bacterium
ACGATGGCGTATGTGGATAGCCCACTCATCACCGTGATTGATGGACAATTTTCGGGTGCGGGTTATGCACACATGATTGATGAAGGCACATTCAATGCGGATGCGGTGATTTTGGCGGATGATAAGCATGTTTCGGCATATTTGACACGTCCCGATAGGACGGCATTCGTGACCCACGATGATGATTTTAACGAGTTATCGCGCCCATACGGGATTTTTTGGCGTAAGTCCAATCAGATGACCATTCAGGATACAAATCGTTCATTTCGGCTTAAAATGATAGGTGATGAGGTGATTTATGGAGATGGTACAGCGCATATTGCAGAGACGCTTCATCATACATTGAGTCAATTGAGGGATGGTCATGGATAAACTGATTGAACAATTTTGGGGCGCGGGCTTAATCCAATTTGGGCGGTTTGAGGATGTTCCCTTCAAGATTCAATTGGAATTATTGCCGTCATATCCCGATATTTGGTCGGGGTTATTAGAACGATTCATCGCGCTTGCCCACCTCACACGATATGAACGGTTGCTCGCGCCCTCCGATTCTGTGCCGTTTGGGACGATGGTGTCGTATATGGTGAATATCCCGTTGGTGTATAGCAAAGGCACACATCGGGACGGGGTGCATGATTTATTGGGGGCGTATGATGTGGGGCATCCCGCTTTGTTAGTCGCCAACACATGGCAACCCGCGCACGAATCGGTCATCCACAAAGCGCAAAAAGTGGGATTAGAGATTGATACCGCGCGGGTGTTGATGACCTACGGCAAGCCAAAAGCATCGGATATAACAATTCATGGATTATTCCGATTAGAAGAGGTGGTGGTGATGTTGCATGAGGCGGGAAAATTGCCAAGTGGGCAGGTAGATGCAGTTTTGGCGTGGGTTGCCCATCAATCCGCGTCTGCCAATTGATTCACACACATCACCACGCTCATCAATAGTAAACCCGTGAAAATGGCAACATGAGGGGCGTTGCTGAATACAGCCCGTCCTTCTGCCAACATCGCACCCCATTCTGGCACGCCAATTCCCACACCCAACCCCAAAAAATTGAGCGCGGCGCTATTAAATAGGCAATACCCAAACACAATGCCCAGTTGCGCCCCAAATGTTGGCATAATCCCGCGCCGAATATGAACAATGATGATATGTAACCGATTTGCGCCTAATGCGCGTGCGCTGGTGATATACTCTTCGGCTAGGATGATGCGCGTCGCTCCGCGTATGATGTGTGCGGTCATCCCCACCTGACCCAACCCCACCGCGACAATCAGTGACACATCACCCCGCCCGAAGAGCGTGAGCAACACCAGCGCCAGTATCAACGGTGGGAAGGTGAGCAAGGTGTTCATCACCAATACCAGCGTATTATCACCCCATTTGCCGATGAGTGGTGCGACCATCCCCAAAAACCCGCCTAAAAATAGGGCTATCAGGGTGCTGAATGCGGAAAATCCCAGTGTACGACTTGCCCCCGCCAATAATCGGCTGAACACATCGCGCCCCAAACCATCCGTCCCTAAAAAATGGTCGGAATTGGGTGGTTGCGCCCCTCCATGCGATACCATCGGGTCATACGGGGTGAGAAATGCGCCAAAAATGACCATCCCGAACATCAAAAATAGCCAAATCCATGCGATTTTGCGCGTCATAAGTGATTATTATCCATCCAACGCAAACGCGGGTCGGCTAAATGGGCAATCAAATCGGTTAGGAGGGATAAACTGGTGATGACGACTGCGGATAATATCACCAACCCTTGCACAACCGGATAATCTTGTGCGATGACACTATCCAATAACAATTTGCCCAAGCCTACGCGCACGAATAAACTTTCGGTGATGACCGCGCCACCGAGCAATAATCCAAATTGGGTGCTGATGACGGGTAAAACGGGCAATAATGCTACGCGCAACACATGACGGCGCATGATTGTGCGCGGATGCAACCCCTTGCTCCGCGCCACCATCACAAATGGCATATTTTTCACGGCTTGAATATTGGCATAGGTGATGCGCGAAATGCTCCCCATGCCTGTGAATCCGAGTGCGATGACGGGCAATAGCCATGCCCGCCAATCATCCACCCCGCTATAGGGTAATGCGCCCGCGTTGAGGATGATTAAGAGTGTGCCTGTCCAATAGAGAGGCATGGCAAGCGAGAGGGTCATCATGCCACGCCCCAAAATGCCTAAAAACCCGCTTGATGTGGCGAGGATGCCCGTCCCAACCCCCCATATCACTGCGAGGCATATGCTGAATAGCGCGAGTAGGGCGGTCGGCAAAATTCGCCCTAAAATCAAATCGCTGACGGGGATAAGGCGTAGGAGTGAATAACCCAAATCACCCGTCAATAACCCGCCGATATAGCGGAAATATTGGGTGATGGGCGGGTCATCTAATCCCATTTGGGCGCGGGCTTGGGCGATTTCATCGGATGATGCCCCACCTAATTCCAGTTGGGCAGATAGGGCATCACCAGGGATGAGGCGTAATAAAAAGAATGTGACCGTGACCGCCAGCCATACGGTGAGGATGGCGAAAAACAGGCGGTTCAATTCAATGTCACTCCATATAACAACGGAAACCAGCCATACGAATCGTAAACCAGCCCGCCAATTTGTGCGACTGCCGCATTCACATTGACATAATCCCGAATGGGCAAAATGAGCGCATTTTCCATGATGAATTGTTGCACTTGGGCATAGGCGGCATAACGCATTTCCGGAGACCGCTCTTTGACGGCGTTCAATAAGATTGCATCCAATTCGACATTTTGCACCAGCATATAGTTGCTTGTGCCTGTGCTGATATAAAACCGATTGAGGATTTGCGGGTCAAAGCCCGCGTTATCGAATGCGACCAGATTATATTCACCCGTAGCGACTTGTTCACGCAAGGCGGTGAAGCCTGCGACTTGTTCTAATACGACTTGAATCCCCAATTCGCGCCATGATTGTTGAATGAGTTGGGCGGTTTCGGGCATAAAGTTCCAAGGGGCAAATAATAATGTGACGGTTAAATCGCCTTCACCCGCATCTAAGAAGCCATTTTCATCTGCATCTACAAGACCAACCGATGCGAGCATGGTTTTGGCGGCATCGGGGTCATAGGGATATAACCCCGCCAGTTGCGGATTAAAATAGAGTGTATTGGCGGATAGGGCGGATGATGCCACAGGCGAAAATCCCTGATAGACCACATCCGCAATCAGGCTACGATTGGTGGCTTGGATGAGTGCCTTGCGGACGACCACATTATCAGTCGGGTATTTGGTCGTATTGAACATGAATTGCATCGGCATACCAGGGATAGCAACGGGGAATAATTGGATGTTGCTATTGGCGGTGATGGCGCGGGCGGATGCGGGTGGAATTTCGCCCATGATGTGGGCGGTATTGCTTTCGAGGGCGGCGAGGCGGGTTGGTGGGTCACTGAAAAAACGGAATATCACCTCTTGCACGGCGTTATCGGGTACTGCGCCATAAAATTCGGGACCCCATGTGTAATTTTCGTTGCGCCGAATGACCAATTTATCACCTGTGGTATATTCGATGAATTTGAAGGGACCCGTCCCGACTTGGTGAAATTGATAGCGATTAACTGAATATTCGGCTAAGGCTTTGGGACTGGCAATGCCCAAATACACCTGCGCCAATGAATCCAGTAACGGGGTGAATGGTTCATTCAGATGGAGCTGGATGGTGAATTCATCTATGATGGTATATCCGCGATATGTCCCCAACATGAACACAGCGCGTTGCGAGGGGGTATCGGGGGAGGTGATACGGTCTAAATTTGCGCCAACCGCTTGGGCATTGAATGGCTCGCCATCATGAAATGTCACGCCGCGTTTGAGATAAAATGTATAATTCAGTTGGTCATCGGATATTTCCCAGCGTTCTGCTAAACCTGCTACAATGTCGTTGGTTTGTGGATGCCGATAGACCAATGTGTCATAGACTTGGCGTAATACGATGCCCAATTCAGATGATTGATGAATATGTGGGTCAAATCCAGACGGTTCTAATGTCAACCCATAGACAATCGTCCGTAGGGATGTTGTCGGTGTGGATGAAGTGCAAGCACTGAGTAAAAATGCGATGAATAGGGTAAAGAATAACGAATTGCGTTTGTCCATTTAGCCTTCCAAGCGGTTTTTCGATACGATAGGATAGATGAGGATTGAGTTTATCATAAAACGGAAAACAACATGAGATATAATCGTCCCAGATTGCTCACGCCCCCGCGTGAAGAAGAAGAAGTTTATCCGTATCGGCGGGTATGGAATAGCATCATCCGCGAAATTGGCTTGTTAACCCTCATCAGCGCGGGGTTTTATGCCATTGGATTTGTTGGGTTGACCATCCCAGAACGGTT
>JALONZ010000276.1 GCA_025454675.1 Anaerolineae bacterium
ATGCGTTTTTGGGCGTAGGTGATGGCAAATTCAAAATCACCTAACCAAACGCCGACTTCTGCTAAATTGCTATATGCCCAACCTGTAGATTGAACATCATTGCTCCGAATGCTGATAGCTTGCAATTCGAGGCGATGTTTTTTGCCTTCTATAAAATTGCCCATCAATGTGGCGACTAAACTCACCATTGCGAGTGCTTCACGTTTGCGCCGATGGTCGCCAACTTCATCAAACAGGTTAAATGCGATATTGAAGTAATTCAGTGAGATGGATAATTTGCCGATGCTGGAAAAATACAGCCCCAAAACCAAATAAGCGAATGCGCGTGCTGGCACATCTTGAATATCTTCGATGATGGCTAATGTTTTTTGGCTGTAGCGTTCAGACATGCGATATAGCGCGATGGAGACATAAACATAACCGACAATGCTATAGGCACGTAGTAACTCTGCCGTTTTACCCGTATGTTCTGCCAAATTCCCCGCTAAAAAGGCAATTTGCACCGTCTCGAAGCGTTTGCCTGCGAAAAATAGCACTTGCGACATATACACACAAATTTCGACCGCAAGGCGCAAGTCGGCTTGATTACGGCGTTGATGCCCACTGATATAGCGCAAACGCGGGGCGAGTTGTTGCATTAATTGCCAAATAATGCTGAGGATAATGCTGGGCGTGCGTGTGGGAATGCGAATTTTGATGGCATTTAGGGCTTTGCGTGAATGGTCTAGGCTCAGTTGCAAATTGGCGATGCTATAATGTGCCAATGCCAATTGATAATTCACATGTGCTTCTTGTTGGGGTGTTAAATTGCCAATCTCTAATACACGGGCAAGGTAAGTAATCGCTTCTTTGCCCGCGCTATTGCGAACTGCTTGTTCGCCTGCCAATAACGCGTATTGTTGTTCTTTGGCGATATTGCCTGCTATTCCCCAATGATAGGCTAAGAGGGCTTCTTGCCCCGCAGATGATTTTTCTAGGGCTTCTGCAATTTTGCCGTGCGCCTCACGCGTATCTTTGGGTGTGAGTTGATTGAGGATGTAATCTCGGAATTTGTCATGTGTAAAGCGCCATGTGTCTTCAAACCATTCGAGGATGGCAATATCGGCACATGCCAACACCCACCGCGCCGTATCATTGGTGAAATGATTCATGACTTCTAGGTTAATTTCGCGCCCCATCACCGCCGCTAATTCCAGTAGGTGATAATCACCCCGCGTTAATTTGTCGAGGCGGTGCTTAATCACACTTTGAATATTGCCACCACCTAAAATGCGTTTGGAGAGGGTTTTATCCAAATTGACTTTATCCAAACTGCCCGATTCTTCGGCTAAACTGCGGATTGCCTCAATCAAAAAATAGACATTCCCCTCTGTTGCTTGATGAAGCATCTTCACCAACTCTTGTTGGGCAATTTTTTCGCCTAAGATGGCTTTGCATAATTCCGATGTTTCTAGCAGGGACATGCGTTTGAGCGTAATCACCTCTGCATTCGGTAATTCTTGTGGTAATTGTGGGGTTTCATCATTGCGATAACTACCGACAATCAGCAGGGGTAAGGTACTCAGTTCGGGTTGAATATGCTTGAGCAGACTCAGGCTTTCGCTACTGACCCAATGTAAATCTTCTAAAAAGACAAGCATGGGAATATGGTCGCTACTGAGGCGGTCTAACAAAATTTCGATGGTCTGAATGAGGCGTTCCCGCGCCGTATTAGGTGCTAACATAGGCGGGTCTTGGATGTTCACAGGGGGGTTATAGAGTGTGCCGATGTCGGGAATGAACGGTTTTAGGATGCTGGCATGGCGCAAATTCTCAAATGTTGGTGTAGTCCCCACCAATAACATGATGCGCTTAAACACATCGCGCCATAAATAGAATGGATGACCACCTTCTTTGATGGTGTTGGCATTCACTACTTGGATACCATGTACAAGGGCTTGTGTGCGGAGTTCACTTAATAAGCGCGATTTTCCCACACCACTCTCACCCCCTACCAAAATCAGCCCGCCGTTGCCCCGTTTTGCTTCATGCAGGCGCTGATTGAGCAAGTCGAGTTCATCAACACGCCCTACAAATTCAGCCGATTGCAAAAAACTTTCACGCACAGCAACAGTCTCGTATAGTTCAGGTTGTTGGGTATATTCGGCATAAATTTTCAGGATTTGACGGGCATCATGAAAGCGGTCTTGGGGGTCTTTTGAAAGGAGGCGCATCAACACATCGCGCAAGGTTTCGGGGATGTCTAAATGATTAAAGTCGGGCATTTCATTGAGGGTGGCATGAATGATGGCATTATAGGTTTTGCCCATAAGCGGATGTTTGCCATTGAGGATTTCATACACAATCATCCCAAAGCTATATAAATCGCTTTGTTCGCTAAACAGATTTTGACGCAGAATTTCGGGGGCAACATATGCCAATGTCCCTACGACACGTTGCTCATTTGATGGTGAAACCTCGCGGTCACGGCGCATTGCCAAACCAAAATCGAGGACTTTGACGATACCACTGGGCGAAACAAGGATATTATCGGGCTTCAGGTCACGATGAATAATCCCGCGCCGATGCAAATAGATGAGGGCTTGCAACACTTGGACGAGTAACTCAATTTTGTATCGGAGTGATTTTTCATGGCAGGCTTCTAAAATGGTTTGTGGCGATTCAATCATCTCCATCGTGTAATAGGGCTGATTGGTATCAGGGTCGAAGCCATAATCCAATACACTGATGATATTGGGATGACGCAGGGTTGCGAGGATGCGAAACTCATCGGCGAGTGCGATTAAAAAATCACCGCTATGCGAGCTATTACTAAAATTGAGTTCTTTTTGGGTGACAGTGACATATTTAAGCGCAACTGCTTGGCTTGTCAGGCGGTCTTGGGCGCGATACACAATGCCCATCCCACCTTGCCCCAGCTTATCTATCAATTCATAACGATGATTGATAATGGTTCTATCAGGTGTCATTTATTATCTATCCATACTGTATGGTTACTACTAACAATTTTACCACACATGAAACATTTAGCATAATTTTTTAACAAAGTCGCTTATAATGATATGCAAAATGCCTGATAATTGACTCATAGGATATACCCCATGCTCACCGATAAATTAAACCGCCCGTTACATGATTTGCGAATTTCTGTCACCGATAGATGTAATTTTCGGTGTACGTATTGTATGCCAGAAGAAATTTTTGGGGATAAATACCGTTTTTTGCCCAAACCGCAAATTATGACATTTGAAGAAATAACCCGTTCTGCGCGGATAATGGCGGGCTTGGGGGTATCTAAACTCCGCATCACAGGCGGAGAACCGCTTTTGCGGCATGATTTGCACCGATTGATTGAACAATTGGCGCAAATTGACGGTATTGATGATATTGCCATGACCACTAACGCCTATTTTTTGAAAAATCAGGTGGCAGATTTGAAGGCGGCGGGTTTACAGCGCGTTACCATCAGCCTCGATAGCCTTGATAATGAGGCTTTCCGCAAAATGAACGGTGGTAAAGCCGATGTCGCGCAGGTTTTGGAAGGGGTATATGCCGCGCAAAAAGCGGGGCTAAACCCAATTAAGATTAATGCAGTTGTCCAAAAAGGGGTAAATGACCATACCATCACCGAAATGGCGCGGTTTTGCCGTGATAACGGGATTATTTTGCGGTTTATCGAATATATGGATGTGGGTACGCGCAACGGCTGGCGACTTGACCATGTGGTAAGTGCCAAAGAAATCCGTGACCGCATTCACGCCGTTTTTCCGATTGAGCCGATAGACCCGAATTATTATGGTGAAGTGGCAGAACGCTATCGCTATGTGGATGGGGCGGGGGAAGTGGGGATTATCGCTTCGGTGACGCAACCCTTTTGTGGCACATGCACCCGCATGAGACTTTCGCCAGAAGGTCAACTGTATACATGCTTATTTGCGACCAAAGGCACAAGCCTGCGCGATCCGATGCGGGCAGGTGCGAGTGATGACCAATTGCGCGAGTTGATTGCAGGTATTTGGTCAAACCGAGATGACCGCTATTCAGAAATTCGTGGGGCGCAGACCCTCATCGGTGTGGATGACATCCCCACGCAAGAGGAAAAACGCATTGAGATGTATTATATCGGGGGGTAAATGATTGGTATATTTCAAATTGAGGGCGGTTGTCGCCATGTTGTAAGTGTTTGGTATGATGTAGGGACTTGCCAAGCCCCATGCGTAGCAACTTAAGGCATTCACCCCACCCCCCAGCCCCCTCCCCACGTTGTGGCTTATCGTTACCCATAAGTCTGGAGAGGGTCAAAATAGGCACACGGGATACCTTTTTTTACGCTGGGCGTTAAAACACCCAGCTAGGCAAAACCCTGTAAGCGCACTAAAGGCGCTAA
>JALONZ010000277.1 GCA_025454675.1 Anaerolineae bacterium
GGTGGGCAGATTAGGGTAAGCGTATATTCGCCTGTTCATATAATGAGAAAGGACACATCAATGGAAGATGAAATTCCTGTAGAAACGATTGCCGAAACTGAAAATTATACTGTCTGGATTTCAGAAGAACCGGATGGTGAAATTGCTTATCATGTGGAATTAGGTGCTGTTACGCTCCATTTTTTCAAAGAAGAATGGCAAGAACTCCGTAAATTGATTACCGATGCCATCAAAGCTGATGACGAAGCCTAATGCCCACCTCATTGAAGCCTTAATGAAACACCTGCCCCCATCCGCATCGCAATTGCACCTTTTGGATGTGAATGGATTGGCAGGTGAATGGATGACACAGTTGCGCCCCGATGTGACTATTATTACCGTTTCGGGGGATACACATCACTGGAATTTTTCAGAAAATAGCTTTGATGCGGTTGTTGCAGTTGAATATATTTTGAATGACCCTTTTTTAGGCGCTGTTTTGCCCATTTTACGGCATGGGGGGCGTTTGATTATCGCCAATTCACGCGCTTCAATGGATGTTGCCCATTATGGCACACGCCTTGAAGACGCGGGTTATGTGCGTATTTTGATTGAAGATATTTTGCTCCAGCCCACCAAAGGCGTGTTGATGCGTGGTGAAAAGGCACATATTACTGCTGATACACATGAGCGCATTCAAGAGGTGGCAAGTCATGAAGCAGAACTTATCCCTATCGCCGATTATAAAGGGCGTTTTGTGCATTTGCTCATCCGCCAAACCCCGAATAAACCCCCGTGGCGCATGGATGCAGATGAGCCAATTCACTGGGATGCCGTCACGATTAACGGCGCATTATTAGCATTTAGTAGCTTGCCCAAAGCCGTGAGTTTTATGCAACCATCAGTGTTGATGAATAAATTTCATACGGTGAATAAGGTGGCTAAGTTCAAACGCGATGTCGTGATGAATTGGGCGCTCCCCATCATCCTCAACCCCACCATAGAAATATGGGACGGGGGCGAAATGAGATTTTCTCCTGTGAACCCAATTGATGCCGAAACTCCCGATGAATGATGATGACGCTGGTTGACCTCGATTTTTTAACATCCGCCCGTGGCGAAGCCCTCCTCGCATATTTGGCGGGATGCGATTTATCCCCACAAGCACATTTGGGGTTGGTCTCCAAACTCCGTAAAGACTACAGCATGGTACAAGTCAGTTCTGCGCTCACCCTTGCCAAAACACGCATTCGCGCACAAGCAAAATTTGGTGATATGGCGCATCAGTTCTTCTTTACACCTGATGCGTTGGAGCAAGCCAGCGACCCGCGCATCCGTGCGTATCGTGCAACACGATTTGCACATCAACACGTCACCGATTTTTGTTGTGGGGTGGGGGCAGATAGTGTTGCATTGGCGCATCATGCTGATTTTGTGATTGGCATAGATAATGACCCCCTGCGTGTTGCGATGGCGCGACTGAATTCAGAAAAACTGGGCATCCAGAACATCGAATTTGTGTTGGATGATGTTACTATCCGCGATTTAGCCTCAAATGGTGCATTTTTTTATGACCCTGCCCGCCGTGATGAAAGCGGGGGGCGTTTATTCGGTGTGGAGCAATATCTCCCGCCACTTTCGACTATTCGCCGTTGGGATGGTCATTTGGGTGCGGTTAAACTTGCGCCCGGTGTAGATTTGGATGAGTTGCGCGGTTATGATGGTGGGGTAGAATTTATTTCAATGATGGGCGAATTGAAAGAGGCGGTTTTGTGGCTAGATGGCGCATCATCTCCCAAAGCGACGCGCATCAGCGATGATAAAATCGTTCATTGGGAACACACCACCGCCGTATCGGATGAAAAACCGTTATCACATCCGCGCCAATGGCTGATTGAACCAGACCCCGCCCTCATCCGTGCGGGTTTGGTACAAGATGTGGCGGAAAAATGGGGCGTATTCATGCTCGATGAGACGATTGCCTATTTGACGGGCGACCATCATCCACAAAATGACTGGGCGCGGGCATGGAAAATTTGGGATTGGATGCCATTCAATATCAAAAGATTGCGGGCATATTTGCGAGAACGCCATATTGGACGAATTACGGTTAAAAAGCGCGGGTCGCCGATGACACCCGAAGACCTCATCAACCAAGTCAAACCGAAAGGTGATGGGGCGTGTACGGTTGTCCTCACGCGACATTTGGGCAATCCCATCATGATTATTTGTGCAGAATATCCAGATTTTGTAGTATAATCAATACAATTCAATAGAAAGGATAACCCATGCTCACACCTTACTTTCCAGAACCTTATACTTATTTTTCGGTTGATGAAAATCAATATGCGTTTGAACAAGCCCTTAAAAAAGTGAAAAATGATTTAGGTCATACTTACCCGTTGGTCATTGATAATAAAAAGATTTCGATTTCAAATACATTCGCCTCGGTCAATCCAGCACGCCCCGAAGAGGTGATTGGTCGGTTTGCGATGGGTGATGCGTCTCATGCCGATGCCGCCATCCTTGCCGCCACCCGTGCGTTTGATGAGTGGCGACGTGTGCCAGTGGAAGAACGGGCGCGGTATTTGCTCCGCGCATCGGCAGAAATGCGTCGCCGTAAGCACGAATTTAGCGCCATGATGGTGTTTGAGGTGGGTAAAAGTTGGGCAGAAGCCGATGCCGATACCGCCGAAGCGATAGACTTTTTAGAATATTATGCCCGCCAGATGATTCGGATTGCGGATAGTACACACGCATTGACCAGTTATCCATCGGAATTGCTCCAATTGAAGTATATCCCGTTGGGTGTTGGCGCGATTATCTCCCCGTGGAACTTTCCATTGGCGATTGCCACAGGCATGGTCAGCGCGGCATTGGTAGCGGGGAATACGGTTGTATTCAAACCAGCCGAACAAAGCCCGTATGTGGCGTATAAGATGTGCGAATTATTCTGGAATAATGGCATCCCCGCAGGCGTGTTAAATTTTATCACAGGTGATGGTGCGGTGGTCGGCGGTCGCATGGTGGAACATCCCCAAACGCGCTTCATCTCCTTCACTGGCTCAAAAGAAGTGGGTGTGAGCATTTATGAGAAGGGCGCAAAAGTCCAAGCGGGTCAAAAATGGCTCAAACGTATGATTTTGGAGATGGGTGGCAAAGACGGCATTATTGTGGATGAAACCGCTAACCTTGATGATGCGGCGCGGGGCATTGTGGCGAGCGCCTTTGGATTTCAGGGGCAAAAATGTAGCGCCTGTAGCCGTGCCATTATTGTGGATTCGGTGTATGATGTGGTTGCCAAGCGCGTGATTGAACTCACCAACGAATTGGTTATGGGTGCTACCGATTCCAGTTGGAAGGTGAATGTGGGTCCAGTGATTGACCAAGACGCGGTGGATAAAATCACCAAATATATTGGCATTGGCGCGGGTGAGGGCGAATTGCTCACAGGCGGAAAATTGGTAGAAACGGTTGATAATGGTTATTTCATTCAACCGACTGTGTTTGGGGGGGTGAATCCATCCGCCAGAGTATCGCAGGAAGAAATTTTTGGACCCGTTTTAGCGATGAGTCGTGTGCGTGATTTTGATGAGGCGCTTAAAATTGCCAATGGCACAGATTATGGGCTGACGGGCGCGGTGTATAGCAATAATCGTTACCGCTTAGAAGAGGCACGCAAAGAATTTTTTGTGGGCAATTTGTATTTGAATCGCAAAAGCACAGGCGCGATTGTCGGGGTGCATCCATTTGGCGGGTTTAATATGAGCGGGACGGATAGTAAAGCAGGCGGACCCGACTATTTATTGCATTTTACCCAAGCCAAAAGCATCGCCGAAAAATTATAATCCATCCGATTTGCAAGGGCGCAACATGTTGCGCCCTTACGGAAATAATCATCTCTTATCAAAAATTACCCCGATTGCACATAATTGTTAAATCTTTTTGGTGAAATGATGAAAATCGCATATAATCTAACCATTATGTGCGATTTTTTCATTTTTACTCACGAAAGGTAGCGCAATGAGGTTGCCCGCACGTCATGAATTACTTACATGGGCAGATGTAGACAAATTGGTAGATGTTTTGTTGCCCCAATTAAAATCGGTAGGGCGATTTGATGCGATGGTGATGATAACTCGCGGGGGAATTGTCCCTGGTGGCATGTTAGCAGAGGCGTTGGGGATTCGGAGTGTGTTAACGGCGGCGGTGGATTTTCCCGATTCAGATGATAGTGGTCTGATGGTGTGGCCCTCGTTCTTACAATTTCCAGATGAATCGTTGTTACGCGGACGGTACACATTGATTGTGGATGATGTGTGGGGGAGTGGGCGCACCAGCACAGCCGTGAAGGGGCGATGTGAGGCGGCAGGTGCAATTCCGTATACCTGTGTGTTTCATTT
>JALONZ010000278.1 GCA_025454675.1 Anaerolineae bacterium
ACAATGGCGAACATGAAGAAAAATATCGGTCTGCCCGTGAATAAGATTTCGCCCAACACAGGTAAATCGCCCAACACGGGCAATTTGAGCAACGCCAATTTTTCGATGGATGCGTCGGATGTGACCAACACTTCCACACGGATGAAACTGGTCAAGCCGAGCGCAAAAATATTGATGACCGTCCCGCTAATGATTTGGTCGGTTTTGAAGGTGATAGATAACCATGCGTGCAACAATGCCATCAGCCCACCCGCAATGGTCGCAATCGCCACACCCAGCCATAACCCACTTTGACCGGGGATGGTTTGCGAGACAACCGTATAAGTCACATAACCAAAACATGCACCTGTGAGCATCATGCCTTCAATGGCGATATTCACCACACCACTGCGTTCACACCAAATGCCCGCCATTGCACCAATGATAATCGGGGTTGCCAGCCGAAAACTTGCCGCCAACATCGAGACGATATTCGTATCTTTGCCTGCCGCGGCAAGCACAAGTACCATCGGGATTAATAACGCGCCACACACCGCCAACCCAATGGAACGGGCGCGGGCGGTTTGTGTGCCGCCGATTTTACTGATGGCGAATGCCCCCCCCGCCAAATAAATCAGCGCCACCACGATGGTGAATCCCAATGTGGGGATAGATAGGTCAAATGTCAGTGATGGGTTATTATTGGGAAAGCGCAAAACCGAGTTGGCTTCTGGCGCAACCGTATTCGGTACGCTGAGTAATAAGCCTGCACCCAATAAAATGAACACCAAACCAAAAAATGCCGTGCGATTGAATAAAAATTTGAACACGCGACTCATTTGTATCACCCTCCCCAACCTTTAGAAATAATCGCCGCCGCCCGTTCTTCGGGTGTGGCTTTACGCACGCGCCATAATGTACGGATAATGGCATCTGCCGCGATGAACATAATAATCAGGGCTTGGATAATGCCCACTAAGTTACTCGATAACCCCGCGTTGGCTTGCATCAAACTGCTCCCTGTGAGCAATCCGCCCCACAACAACCCAGAGAAAATCATGTTGCGCGGGTTATTCCGTGCCAACAATGCCACCGCAATTGCATCAAAGCCTAAGTTGGGCAAAAAGACCGGTTGCATATATCTATCCACACCACTCATATATACCGTCCCCGCCAAACCAGCCAACATGCCACTGAGAATCATGGCTAAGACGATATTCCACTTCACATTCATACCCGCATATCGCGCCGCATCGGGGTTTGCGCCGACTGTCCGCAATTCAAACCCAATCGTTGTGCGGTTGAATAACCATGTGACGAAAATAACAGCGAATATCACCACCACAATCCCAACATGCAATTTTCCGCCCACACTCAGCCATTGAAGCGCAAGCCCACCCAAAAATACCATCACGCCATATAAAATGGGGCGGAGTGCCAACATCGGGTTTTTGCCCAGCGATTTGCGAAGTCCTAACAAGCCCCACACCGCCGTGATGATGCCCGCGAATAAAAAGACTTGCAGGCTGATATAATCAAAATTCGGTAATTGGGCATTCGGTGAAATGACCAGTGACCGTTCAAAACTGCCCGATTCAAGGTCGCGCATCATCACGGGGTCGGTGGAACGCACCAACCAATCCACCAAGCGCAAGGCGATGAAATTGAGCATGATGGTGTTAATCACTTCATGCGCCCCGGTATACGCCTTTAGCAAGCCCGGTATCATCCCCCACAGCGCCCCGCCCAACATGCCCGCCATCAACACGAGCGGGATATACAGGAACGCGGGCAATCCCGCAAATAAGGATGAAAACCCGACCCATGTGGCGAGTGTTGTGCCGATGTACATCTGACCTTGTGCGCCGATGTTGAATAAGCCTGTTTTGAAGCCTAATGCAACGGCTAACCCTGCGATGATATACGGGATGGCACGCATGATGGTTTGTTCCACACTCGCAGGGAAAAATAATATGGCGCTATTGCCAATATGGGCATACACCACATCAGGCACAGTCCGAATTTCGCCACCCACCAATTGGCGCTCAACCGTCCTCATGCCGAAGGTGGCTTTGGCATCGCTCAAAATCAGCAGTTGATTATTGGGGCGCAAAATGACTAATTTTTCATCCAAAACGGCAGGCAAATCATTCTCCAGCGCGGGGATGATGGTCGTGTTGGTCAACAAACCACTGCTATACAAATTGGCGACCAACAACAATTGCCCCGCCAGTTGTGGAATATCACCATCTGCTACAGCCACGCTCACCAAGCGGGCATTATTCGCCACCAATTGGCGCGTCCGCGCAATCCCATTCGGGTTTTGTGGGTCAAAACTCAGACGGTGCATGTCTGCCAAATCTTGTGCATCTTGGTCAATGGATGTCATATCTAATTGTTTCATCAGCACCAGATGTTCAAAGGCACGGAACACGCGATTGAACGGGCGCGAATTGAGCAACACCAACACATCCGTTAATTCTTCATTCGTATAAAGAGTGGCAACAGACGCGCCACTTTCGGGGATGGTCACACAACCTGATGCCAGTTGTCCTTCTGATACTTCGGTAATGGTCGGCACAAATGCCTCAATATCGGCGCGAATATCGCTATCTACCGCGTCTAATGTGGCATATCGGGCGATAAATTCATTGCGTTCCCGCGTCCCCACTTCGCGCAAGGCGAGGAAAAACGACCCAAATTCACACAGGCGGTCATCACCCACGCGGGTGATTTCGGGGATGATGTTGCCAAAGGTTTCTAAGGCTTCGTCGGTACTCAATTCAGGGACGGCGGCATATTTTTCTAATACTGTCCCATAACGGCGCACCGTATCAATGCCAATGCGTGCTGTGGCGCTGGTGCGCTCCGAAATTTGGCGCAACACATTAAACGCGAGTGGTTGACCATCTGCCACTTCCAGCCGTTTGATAAAATCCAGCGCCATGCTCACATCATTGGGGGTCATGGCGGGGTTAATGGCAATCCCAACCGAGCCTTCAATTAAACCCGAATAGGCAAGCCCAGCCACATTCAACCCACGACCAATATCCCCACCGCTACGGGTGAGGATGATGAACGGCACAGCAAAGATGAGCGCCGTAATCACTGCGAAAATTGGCACGAGCGATGGCGAAATGCGCCCCCAAGCCCGCCCAATCCTGCCAAATACACTTGGCGCTGTTGGTTTTGTCGTATTAGTCATGTTTCGCCCCTTCTTTGATACCCGCCATGAGTAACCCAATTTTTTCGCGGTCTGCGCCCTCGCCAGGGATAATGTCTATAACCTGACCTGCATACATGACCGCGATTCTATCCGATAACCCCATAATTTCATCTAATTCGGTGCTGACCAACAACACCGCCACCCCAGCATCGCGCATCTTGACCAGTTGGCGGTGAATAAATTCAATTGACCCTACATCAATCCCGCGTGTGGGTTGGGCGGCGATGAGCAATTTGGACGGGCGCGAAAATTCCCGTGCGACCACCGCCTTTTGTTGATTTCCCCCCGATAGCGAGCCGATATTCACATAAATATTGGGTGTCCGCACATCATAATTGCCTATCCACGCATTTGAACTTTCGTCTATGGCTTCATCATCCGCCACCATCCCCCGTGAAAAGGGGCGGGCGTAATAGGTTTGCAAGCGCATATTATCCCGAATGGAAAAACCTTTCACCATGCCATATTTTTGGCGGTCTTCTGGCACATGAGAGATGCCTGTTTGTGTCACTTTGCGCGGATTCAGATGCGTGATTTCGGCATTCACCAAACGGATATGACCACCTTCTACAGGTCGCAAGCCTGTGATGGCTTCAATCAATTCGGTTTGACCATTGCCCTGAACACCCGCAATTCCCAAAATTTCGCCCTCATGCACTTGGAGCGACAGGTGCTTGACGGCTTGCAATTTTCTATCATCCAATACGGTTAAATCGTGAATCTCTAAAACCACATTCCCCATATTGGCGGGATCTTTTTCCACTTGGAGCAACACATCCCGCCCCACCATCGTGGAGGCGAGCATCTCTTGGGTGGTCGTTTTGGGGTCGGCAACACCCACCACACGCCCCAACCGCAACACGGTCAGGTCATCACAAATCCGCAACACTTCTTTCAGTTTATGCGAAATAAAGATGATGCTCACCCCGCGTTCTGTGAGGGTTTTCATCACTTCAAATAACCCCTCGGTTTCTTGGGGTGTGAGGACGGCAGTCGGTTCATCCAAAATGAGAATTTTACATTCCCGATACAACGCTTTGATGATTTCTACCCGTTGTTGCACACCCACAGGCAAATCTTGAACCATCGCATCTGGATTCACTTGCAACCCGTATTGCTCAGAAATTTCGAGAATGCGTTTTTTCGCTACCCGTTTATTGAGGAAGGG
>JALONZ010000279.1 GCA_025454675.1 Anaerolineae bacterium
CCAGATAGCCAATGGGTGATGATTCGCACCACCCGCGAATCCATAGAGGGGAATATGTATTATTTGGCGCGTCCAGATGCGTCGGCTGTGTTACAATTGGCGCAAAATATCGAATCTACGCCGGTTTGGTCGAATGATGGGGCGCAGATAAGCTATAGTATTTATCGTGAAATGGGCAATACCTATTATGCGGAATTGCTCGTTTGGGATTTGACCTCATTTTTGCCCGCGCAAGTAGTCATGGAATATGCCCAGTCGCCAGTTTGGTCGCCTGATGGTGAGGGGATAGCCTTCATTCATTACCCGCAACCGCAACAATTGGGGTATCTGCAGAAAAATGGTCAAACGCGCTTTTTGACCGATGATACGGAAAGTGTGGTGGGATTTGCTTTTGTTAAATAGTCGCATCGTGTTCCGTTTGATAATCGTGATTTTTTTGCCCATGTTAGTGCTGTGTGTGGTGGCTTTATCAATTGGGGCGCAATATCCCACACAGATGATTGTGGCTTACACATATCCCACACAACGCTTTTATAATTCTCATGCCATCACTGTTTTTGATATGAATCGCAATTTGCCCATACACATCCTCGCGCCTGATAAATTTAATTATGATGGCGGAGAACCGTTCATTCGTTTTTCGCCCAATGGCAGGCGGGGGATTGTGTCGTATGGTTTTCAGAATAGTATCATGGGTGCAATGATAATCCTCATCGCGTGGGATATTTTTTCTGGCGAAACGGCGTATATCCAAAACTCCGATTGCATGACAATGAACCTGCCTGAATGGACAGCCGATAATCGGCAAGTTTTTTTCACCTGTTTTACGGGTGGTGAATTTTCAAATGGTCAATTTTTTGATTTTGATACCCGTCAATTGACCAGTGTCCCAATTATGAATGGCTTTCCATCACCCGATGGCAGATATTTTGTGAACCAATCGAATTCTGAATTGATAGTTTTAGATACCCATGAAGTGAAAGAATATGCCATCAACCCGCCCAATGTGTGGGGGCGCTTCATCGCATGGGAAACAGATAGTGAATCATTGTTGTTTAGGGGCATTGATAGCATCCAACGGTACACATTAGCCACACAATCCACCGAAATTTTAGTTGAGGATGTGAGTATCTTTCAGGATATGATGCTTTTATCCCCCGATGGGCAATGGTTAGGCATGGTGACAGGGTTAAGACAACCCCTCGTCCAAGCCTTACATCTACCCACAGCCACCCTGTATGATGTATCGGTGGTGGATGATAAAACCATCCTCGCCGATTGGATAAATTGGTCGCCAGATAGCCAATGGCTATTCATTGGTGGACATGATGAGACGAATACAATCCATTATGTGACCAAACCAGATGCGTCTATGATGCAAATCCTGATAGAAACCCCCACACAGGTACAAACTGGCTCAACCCTGTTATCTCTGACCTTGCCACAACCAGAATGGTTATCGGGTAGCGAGTGGCTTACTTATCTGACTGTGTACGATAATTATTTGTATATATGGCGTTGGGATGAGGGTGAAGGGCGCTATAATCTGGTCAAACGCATCGTAAATGGACGGGAACAAACCATTTGGACACAAAATCATGATAAACTGATTTTTATTCAGGTAGGGCTTAATGAAAGTCGCTTGGTATATCTGGATATGGATACAGACGAAATTCGGTTTATCAGTTCACCGTCAGAAATGGTCGGTGATTATCGGCTTGTGGAATAAAAATCGCATGATAACACGCATATTACGCATCACCATCTTCATCAGCATCATAACTGCCCTCACTTGTGTGGTGGCTTTATGGATTGGCGCGTCCATCCCAACCACCCGTGTGGTGGGGTATTTATCTAATTTGACGGATGAAAAACGCGCCTTTGGTGTTGCTGATATGAATCGGCGGTTATATGTGATGCAAGCCCCGCCGTTTGATACCAATTGGCAAGTTATTTTTTCGCCTGATGGTCGGCGCTCCTTGATGACGACAGAAATGGATAATCAGGTCGAATTTTACATGCTGGACATGACCACCTACGTCCTCACACCGTTTCCACTGGATTATACGGTGTGCGCTCCCCCGCGTGATACCATTCGCTGGTCATCGGATAATCGGCATGTGGCGTTTCAATGCACCCCAACCACCACCGCCGACTTGAACGGCTTGCATGTGTGGGATACAGTCACGAATCAAATCACCCGCTTGTATGAACCCGCTTCATTGGGGTTTGGTGGATTTGTCATCTATACATGGTCGCCAACAGGTGACACTATCAGCATCATTGACGCGGGCGCGGTGGTCATCATCAACATCCAAACGCGCCAATTTTCGCGCCCAAGCATCACACTCGAATATAATGCCATGCGTTGGTCTCCGCGCGGGGATAAACTTGCCCTCACCGCCGAAAATCAGATGTTGATTTATGATGTCACCACACGCACCACCACACCCATCTTCACCGATGTGGAAGCAGGTATCGCCTATTGGTCTCCGAGTGGCAATTGGATGGCAACCATTGCACAACGGGGTAGTTTTGCGGTGATTTACACATGGGATTTTGCCACTGAGCAATCGTATCGCATTGGCACAGACCGTTATCCGATGACTAACGCGGTCGAACTGCGCTGGTCTGCTGATGAACAATGGCTACTCATCCAAACGGATGTGAATCAAGCAGACCGTTCCGCGCCGATTTATTTGGCGAGTCGGGATGGGGCAGAGGGGCAACAGGTCATTTTTGATGGGCGTAATCCGCGTTGGGTGGGGGATGATTTGCTCAGTTATCAGGTGAATCGGACAGAACGCCTACGCTATGGGCGCGATGTGGTGACGATGAGCATCGCGGATGTGTTCAATCAAACCGATAATGCGCGGTTGGTGGCGTTGGATGTGTTATCCTACACATGGCTGGAAGAAGATACCTTGCTGACATGGCAGAGTATAGACCGTTATGGCAGGATTCGCGCCCTAACCCTAGCACCTTTGCGTGGGCGGGTGGGCTGGTCACTATTTCCTGCCACATACAGCGTGAATCAATTCACCTTATCGCGTTAAAATTATTTTTGCATTACCCCTTTTGCCCATAAAATGGTCTCTTTCATGCCATCTTCAAAGACGATGGTTGGTTGCCAATCGAGGAGCAATTTGGCTTTGCTAATATCTGCCGATGACACCCGAATATCACCGGGTTGTGCGGGGTGATGCTTGACGGTATATGTCCCACGCGAATAATCAAACGCATCCAACACCAAATCGCATAACCGATTGACGCTAATGGGGCGACCTGTGCCGATATTAATCACCTCGCCGTAACTTTTGGGGTTATCAATGGCTTCCACCCACGCCCGCGCCACATCGCGCACATGCACAAAATCGCGTGATTGTTCGCCATCGGAATGGATATTAATCGGCTCACCACGCAACACATTCCCCATAAAAATGGCGAATACGCCCTGATAGGCGTTATTCAGGCTTTGGCGTTCTCCATACACATTAAACATGCGGAATGAGGTCACATTGAACTCAAAATCCAAATCTTTGCGCGTGGCGGTGATATGGGCATATCGCTCGGCGGCATATTTCGTCACACCATAATACGATACGGGCGCGGGATAGGCGGTTTCGGGGGTGGGGGCAATGTGCGGCGTGCCGTAAATCGTCATGGAGCTGGCGAATAGCAGACGCGGGACTTGATGCGCGATACATTGTTTGATGATGTTAATCGTCCCCAATGTATTCACATTCAAATCGGCTTCGGGGTGCATAAAGGATAAACGGATGGATGCTTGCCCCGCGATATGTAACACGGCATCAATGCCCGTCTTGAACACCTCTGCCAATGCCGCTTCATCGCGCACATCGCCATGAATGAAGGTTGCTTTTGGATTGACAAAATCGCGCTGTCCGGTGCTTTCGTTGTCGAATACCGTCACACGGTAGCCTTTTTCGATGAGCAAATCGGTGATATGACTACCGATAAATCCCGCGCCACCTGTAACAAGAATATGTTTATTCATGAAAAATTTCCTCAATTTGTTGATTTGGTATCGTCATCTGTGGCTTATATTATCAATTATCCGTTATAATCTGTGCAATGGCAGATATATCAAAATTATTAGCCAATCGACAGTCAAATTTCATATCACCAATATCCTCGAAAAAATGCGTGTCACCACCCGTTCCGAAGCCATTGTCTTGGCGACAAAAAATAACCTTGTCTGATGACCTGTCCAATTAGCTTATCGTTACCCATAAGTCTGGCTTATCATTACCCATAAGTCTGGCGGGGGTCAAAATAGGCACACGGGATACCTTTTTTTACGCTGGGCGTTAAAACACCCAGCTAGGCAAAACCCT
>JALONZ010000280.1 GCA_025454675.1 Anaerolineae bacterium
TTATGGTCAATCGCATCGGCAATTTTCAGCGCCTCATCAAAATGATGGCGTGCCAATTCATAATGTTGACGGTCAAGCGCGATGATGCCCAATGTATTCAAGCATAAGGCTTCCCCGACTGCATTTTGCGCCTCGCGTTGTTTTTGCAAGCCGATATGCGCGTAATGTTCGGCTTGGTCAAGGTCTGCCAGTTGCAAATAACTCACCGCCAAATTGCTATAGGCACGGGCGAACACCTCCCGCAACGCCACATCATCATGCACCGGATGATTTTCGTATAACCCCACCATCCGCACCAAATACTCATGCGCCAATTGCGGTTCACCGAGTGCGAATACGGCGCGATTCAATTCACCGAGTGCCAATGCTTCTAAGCCAATATCACCATATTCCCGACTCCACCGCGCCCCATCTTCTAATAACGGACGGGCTTCGAGATAATTCGCCGTCTGCGATAATAAGCGCCCAAAGCGCACCGCCAAATTTGCTTTATCCCAACCTGTCGCATACGGAATGGCACGGCGCAACATTGCCATGCCTTCAGCCAGATGATACCCCCGCGCAAACCAATAATCGGGCATAATTTGTGCCAATTTGAGGCTATACCGAATCGAATCCTCACCTGTTAGCCAATCCCAACCCCATAAATTGTGATATTCGCGGTCAATTTCGTTCAATAGGGCATGGGTGGGCAGGTGTGCCTGATACACTTTATCCACCCAATCCATAAAATAGCGTTGAAACGCCGTGCGGATGGTGGGCAATATTCCTGCCTCATCCGCTTTTTGCGCTGTGAATCGGCGTAACAATTCGTGCAGGGCATAACGCCCATCGGTGTAGGTGGTGATGAGCGATTTTGCCACCAATCCCGATAGCAGTTGCACATCAGCCCCGCCGATTGCCATGCCTGCCCGCGCATCAAAATGACTGGGGAAGGCGGATAGATTCATCATCACCGCGCGTTCCGCTTCATTCAGCATGTCCCATGTCGAATACAGCAGGGCATTAATCCCTTTGTGGCGTTCTGGCAAATCGCGCCGTTGGCTGGTCAAAAAATCCAAACTGCCCATGATGCGCTCACGTATTTCGTGTGGAGATAAAAATTGTGTCCAATTGGCGGCGATGAGGATGCCCAACGGCAAGCCATCCACCAACCGACAAATATCGCGCACGGCGGTTTGATGGGCGTTCAAATCGAATTGCGGATTCACTTGCTCGGCGGTGAGCGCAAACAATTGCATGGCGGGGTTATGGTGGGGTGGGGCGGTATAGGGCAAGCCGTTCAGGGGGATGATGTGTTCGCCCTGAATATGCAGTTGTTCCCGACTGGTGATGAGACATTGCACATACGGGCAGGCTTCGAGTAACGCCGAAATATCCAGCGCCGCCGATAGCACATGCTCAAAATTATCCAAAATCAATAAGCAGTGCCGTTTTTTGAGATACGCGGTGAGGGTTTGCATGGGAGTGCGGGTTTCATCCGCTTGGCTGATTTGCAACGCGCCGATGATGCTCCCCAACACAAATTCCCCGCGTGATAATGCTTCGAGTGGCACAAAAAACACACCTTGCAAATAATCGTCACGGCGCAAATGGGCAATATGCCCCGCCAGTTTGGTCTTACCGACCCCGCCGATGCCCAGTAGCGTGATTAAGCGACAATCGGGGTCATCCAATTTATCCATCACCGCCGATATAACTGCCTCATCCGCCACATAGTGTCCGATGATGGCGGGCATGGCGCTGGTGATAGTCAGATGCGCGGGCGGGTTATAACGCCCTAATTTAATTTGCTTATATAGCGTTTGTGTTTCATCTTCGGGTTCGGTATCCAATTCATCCATCAGCAAATTAGCGAGTTGCTCATACACTTGCAAAGCGGCATTCCGATTATTCGTATTGGCATAATGCGTCATCAGCAACCGATACGCCTTTTCGTGATACGGCTCAAGGGCAATCAGGCGCTTGCCATATTCGATGCCGAGTGCATATTTTTTGCGCTGATGGGCGATATTCAGCGAGGTGAACAAGGCTTCTATCAACATGGCACGCAGGCGTTCCCGTTCCAATTCCAGCCATGTCTCAATTTCTGGCGCGTTATCGGTTTTCAGGTTCAATAAAAAATCGCCCTTATAAATTGCCAATGCTTCCGCCAGAATATCGGCTAATTTGCGCGGTGAACTGGGGCGTTTGCTCAATTTATCGGCTTGGGTGATGAGGCGCTCAAATTGCCACACATCAAAGGCAATATCATCCGTGTTGGCGATGCTGATGCTTTGGCGCGTGATATGCAAATAATCGCCCAATTGTTTTTGCAGGCTGGATAGCACCGTCCGCAAATTTTTGAGGGCTTGTTCGCCAGTCGTCTCTGACCAAAAGCGTTCTGCCAACAGTTCACGCGGGTGTTCATGTGGATGACACAGTAAATAAATGAACAACCCGACTGTTTTTTGCGAGACGAATCCGTCTAATGTTTGACCATCGCGTTGGATGGTGAGTGTTCCAAGTGTGAAAATGTGTAAATTGGGCATGATGATTGCTCCGCCTATCGGCAAAAATGATTATAACACCAAATGACGTATCACACCGCAAATGTGATAGATTTGTGGCTGACATACAAGGCTGAAGCCTTTAGTCAGTCATTACACACCCCAAAGTTCAGCCTTGCGCGTAGGGCGGACTAACAAAGCGTATGTCCGCCCAAAATATATAAATATCAATTCTCTTATCAAGTAAATGGGCTTATAATACACATAATTTTATACGTATCTTCAAGAGGGATTTATGAAATCAACACATCGCTTTTTAATTGCTGTGGTCAGTCTATTATTGTTCACAGCCGTATTTATCACGCCCACACCCTCGCAAGCCGAAACATCGGGGCAGGTGGATGATGTGAGCCAATTGCAGGGGGTACTGAGCATTATTTATGGCGACCCACTCCCCGATTCCCAAGACCCTGTGGTCATCCGTATTAGCCTGTTAGATTTTAATACAGGCTCAGAACTGGCTAATTTGAATATGGGTATTGGTTTGGCGCATACCTATATGGGGCAAGCGGTAGAAGTGACGGTTGCCCGCCTCAGCCTTCCCAGCACTACAGGCGAATTGCCAACTTATTTGGTACAAGATATTATGCCTATTCCCGCGCCTGCTACGGCGATGTCTCAAGATATTTCTAGCCCGCAACTGGCAGGTTCACAGGCATTTATAAATTTGCTGTGCAAGTTCCCCGATATTCCGGGTGAACCGCGCACACCCGCGCAATATGCCGAATTATTCACCAATGCTTATGGCAGTGTTCGCAATTTTTGGGAGACCATTTCGTATAATGCCATCAATTTTGATGGGACGGTGGTGGCTTCGCAATGGCGCAGTTTGCCGAATAATCAAGCCTTTTATGTGCCTTCTCCCACAACCCAAAACCCCAATTTAACCGCCATTTTGCAAGATTGCGTGAATGCGTTTGATGCCACCACCAACTTCGCCCCATTCATGGGCATCAATCTAATGCTGAATGGCTCGTTGGGATGTTGTGCTTGGGGGGGTAGCGCGAGTGTGAATACGGCGGAAGGATTCAAGTTTGTGCGCGTCACATGGAATCCACCCGCTGGTCAAAACATACAAGTTTTTGCTCATGAAACGGGTCATGCGCTGGGATTGCCTCATTCATCGGGTCCACACATTAATCCCCCATCTGGATTGAATATTTATGTCTCGCAATGGGATGTCATGAGCGAAGGTGGAGATTGTACACAAACGTATTTATCATGGGGCTGTATCCCCGCTGGGACGATTGCTTATTATTTAGATAGAAATCAATGGATTCCTGCCAACCGCAAAGTGAATGTCCCGACTGGTACACAAACAACCGTCACACTCAGGCGGACACAATTGAATACCACCACTGGCTTGATTTTAGCGACTGTGCCGATTAACGATTCCACCAGCCGATTGTATACAGTTGAGGTGCGCGATTGGAGTGGTTATGATGTGAATGTGCCGAACCCCGCCGTGGTTATTCACTATGTAGACTTGAGCATCACCGAAAATACGGGACCCGCGCTGGTGGTGGATGCGACACTGAATGATAATGTGAATGATGCGGGCGCACAATGGCAGGCGGGCGAAACATTTACGGATGTGGCGAATCGGATTAGCATTCGTGTGGTCAGCAAAACGGGCAGTGATTACACCGTTGAAATCAAGAATAAGCCGTCCATCTTTTTCACAGAGAATGAATTATTGGCGCAATTGCAAGCCAATGCAACGGGTGGAATCCAATACACATTGGTGGATGTTATCGCGGGGAATGCGTTTATTTATGCCACCGTTGCAGGTGAAG
>JALONZ010000281.1 GCA_025454675.1 Anaerolineae bacterium
GTTTTGCCACTCATCATCAAAGCAGAATTGGCATACATCAGACTTAATGATGCCGAACAAGGGATGATTCTGCTGGGCGAAACCCAATTTGAAGTCGAAGTACCATTCAATCGGGGCGTTACCCTAACGCCAGACCAAACTGTGACAGGTAGTAACATCGAAATGCGCCTGCAAAAAGTGGTGATTGCGCCCTCGCTCACCCGTTTGGAGATGTGCTATGTTGAACCAGACCAGCCAGAAGGTTACGTCATGTTCCCAACTGTGTGGCAACCTGTAGTTAGTTTAAGTGTCAATAATGAGGCAGTTCTAGAAAATGTTGATGTTATCCTCTCAGAGATAGATTATCACACCGAAACAGGCTGTTACACCTATAATGTAACAGAAGCACTCGATAGTTATGCGGGTGAATGGGTTTTCTCGGTTGATTATTTAGCTTATCAACTCACCCCACCCACAGATGAATTGCAACAAGCCTTTGATGATGCAGGATTGCCTTATGTTGCAGTGGACGGTGGTGCTTATATGCTTGCCATGTCAGACGATAATCCGCGCCAACCCCGTGAAGATGTGCCAGAGGATTATGAAGAACTCCAAGCATTGAACCTTGCCGCCCAAGCGATTGTTGAGAGATGGCAAGAAAAAATTGAAGGCGCATGGACATTCACCTTCACCGTGCCAGAAGCCTAGTCCTAATATGCAATAAATACCCAAAACGCCTATCGAATATGGATAGGCGTTTTTTTAATTGTTATTCGAGGCTATTGGCAATCGCCAAAATATCCTCTTTGGATAAGGCACATTCTCCATCTGCAAAAGATGCTGTGAGTTGATAACTCATATCTCCATCCTTCCATATCAACAGAATTTGATTCAAATCATTCGACCACACAATCGGAATATCTTTAATCTGAAAATAATATTGTGCGCCATGATCAACCACCCTGCCATCACTTTCTCGCACCCAGCCCCCGCGCACATATTCACCCCCATCTCCCACATCCACCACTTCAATCACCCCATCCGCCCCAACTTCAAAAGAAGATACAATATATCCCCCATCAGGCAATGGTATTTGATCAATATTGAATGCGCCATTTTTACACTTATACCCCAGCGATAAATAATGCTCAAATTGTGCGTCATAAATTGCCTGACCAAATGTATATCCTTCGGGGAGAAATGTCGGCGCTTTTGCATCATACGGTGGCTTGCTTAACGCAAATTCCAATGAACCTATGATAGTCGCAGGTACAAATGTTGCGGGAACATGGGTCATTTCACCTACACGCGATGTAATCACATCTGTATTCGATTCACTTTGCCTAAAAAACCGAAAAATACCACTGGCAAGCACGGCACCTGCCATCATCAAAATAGCGACCACAACGACCGTTATCGTGGTGCGTTTACGATTGAATCCGAGTTTCATGGGTAAATCTCCTTTTGTGATATAAGCATTCACCCGTTGATGACGCTTATCCCCCTCAGAAGTTACGTTCATGCGGTGTGCGGTTGCCAAAAACACCGCTTTATTCTCCGCCATATTTTTCGGTGCTGGCGTGGATTGATTCAGGTTATCAAAAAGGTCTTTCATGGGGTCAGTCATAATAATTCTCCCAGTAGCGTCAAAATGCGTTTCATATTGGTGGTGGCGCGATGTTGCAGGGCTTTCACCGCGTTGATATTCATCCCCAAAACATGCGCGGTCGCCGATAAATCCAATTCAGCGATATAGCGCAGTAACAATACTTCCCGTTGACGGGCTGGTAATTGCGCTAGTGTCTCATGAATTTGCGCGGTTTGCATCTGCGTGAATACCGTTTGTTCTGTGAGTGATTCAGTTGGCACATCATCAGGCAATGCGTCAGAATCGCGCACTTTTGTCCGCCGAATATCATCCACCATCAGCCGATATGCTACCCGAAATAACCACCCACTCAAATGCGTGATGGGTGGTTTATCGGCATAAATTTGTTCCAAGAATCGCTGAAACACGGTTGCCGTCAAATCTTCAGCAGTTTGAATATGCCCTGTGTGATGATATAAATAGCGATACAACGCGGGATAATAGGCATCAAAAATGGCTTCTAATGCCGATTCATCGCGCTGATATGCCCGTCCTAAGAGGTTTGGGTCTATATCCACAAATAAAAATCCCCTTTCGTCTGATATGAGTTATATCACAAGACGCAAAGGGGATATGTTTGGTTACGCAATTGGTTTATCGGTTATCGGGTTTCGGTGTAGCTCAGTTGAATATCACCAAAAGCCATCCCGAATCCGCCCACGAAAATGATATATTGACCGGGTGAACCCCGAAACACATATTCGACCCGCCCGTCTAAATCGGTATCATCGCCAAAACCTTCCACAGCCAATTGGGTCGCCCCACTCAGGATGACGATATACGGGTCTACAAAGCGTGTTGCATCCACCGCTTCAACAGTGAAGGTATACACCTGATTCGGACGCACCATAAACCGATATGCGCCACCCGTCCAAAAACCGGTCGAGATGGTTATCGGCTCTGTGGGCAATTCCGTAAAACGCACCACCCCGCGCAAATTGGCACTATCGGCAAAGGCGTTGCTATATTGCACACGTTCTGTAAAATCATTATTCAACAACGAAACGTATGCCAACACCGCGTTTATATATTGTTGGGCATATTGTCCCCATTTCATATCACGCATTGCCCCAAATTGGGTAAGCGCTGTTTCATAATCAGCAGAATTGAGTGAATCTAGGCTAATAGTCTGTTGGGCATATAAATCTTGTGAATCTTGGGTGAATAATTTATTCAGCGAATCGGGTGTGGCAACATCAAGTGCATCCCAAATTTGGATATATAAATCATCCATTGGCAAAGTTGCATCTAATAATCGCGCCCGTTCTGCACTGGCATAGGCTAAATACGGTTCACCTAATCCCAATAAGATGCGGGCTTGCAATTCAAAATCAGTCGCTAATGTCGCCCCGTGCCTATGAATTGCATCACGAATATCTTGATAAGCAACTTCAAAATTCCCCAATTGGTATTGGGCATACGCCCGATAAAAATACGCATCAGCATAATCGGCAAATGGGAGGAACATTAAGGTCGTGTATTGATTTGCCAGTTCCGCCGACTGTTCAAATTGCCCTGTTTCTTGATAACAGAAGATGAGCGCATCTAACGCTTCAATCAATATAACATCTACTTCTAAACCAATTTCGCCACTAGCGATACAAAGGTCATAATTCCCCATATAACGATATGCAACAGCCAGAATGGTGTGAGCAAAACGGGAGGGGCGTTCTGCTAATTCACCACTAGCAATTGCCATTTCACCAAATTCAATACTTTTTTGGTAGGCTTCTAATTGCAAATACACAAATGATAACACCAAATGAACAACTGGATCATCCGGATTCAGTTCATATAAGCAATTGGCATATTCGAGTGTACTGGGGTAATCTTCATCATTGAGGGCTTCAAACATCAAATCCCAATAATCATTTTTCGATGAACAATTCGTGGCTTGTGGCACGGTATGGGCATTGGCAATGGGATGAAAGCCTGTCATCAATAAGCATACACATAACAGGGTAAATAATCGAACTGACATAATTCCCCCTAAAAACTGAATTAAACAATAGGGTGATGATAAAGAATGTGCCTACCAGGTTGTGGCAAACACATTCTTATTATGGCTTAAAATTGCCAATCTTTTAGCATGGCGGCAATCAATGCCGCACGTTCTGGCAGACTATTGAGTACCACATGCTCATGCAACGCATGGAGACCATCACCTGCGGGTCCAAGCCCGTCTAAGGTAGCAACGCCCATGCTGGCGGTGATATTGCCATCGCTACCGCCCCCGCTCCCATCTTCACGGACGGTTAAGCCATACGCCTCGCCAATTTTTTTGCATTGGGCAAAGGTGGCTTTCATCAAGTCATTGTGTTCCATTGGGTCGCGGCTATGTTCCACTTCGACCGTCAATTTTGCACCCGGTATGAAGGGTTGCAAATTCATCATGGCAGATTTGACCTTGTTCATCTCCGATTGCTTCATCACACGGGTATCAATGGTCGCAGTGGCTTGTGCGGGGATGACATTCATGGTCGTGCCACCACTGACCACCGTCACCGAGACGGATGTGCCGTTGGGATAATCATTCAATTGATTCAAGCGCAAGGCTTGTTGGGCAAATTCGATGATGGCGTTAATCCCTTGTTCGGGGGCATTTCCCGCGTGGGCAGGACGACCTTCGATGTGCAATTTATACACCGCCAAACCCTTACGCCATGTTTTTAGCGCACCTTCTTTGGTGGCAGGCTCCATCACCAACACCA
>JALONZ010000282.1 GCA_025454675.1 Anaerolineae bacterium
ATTACACCCCAATTTGACCTTTATACAGAAGAAATTTATCCGCCTGATGATGATGTGATGCAACACCACATTAATGCAAATGGCACAATCCTGCAATCAGCCGAAAATTTGTCGTTACCCGCAAATTGCATCATGTCGCAAATTCACCCCCATATCGCCATCCTCAATTATTCGGGTGGGCGCTTGCGCGGGATGCGCGAGGCGGAACGGCTTGTCGAATGGGCGCGCCCCTTTAGTATCGCCGAAAAAATGATCCTCATTGAGGCGCTCAAACTCAATATCACCGCCATACAATTATTTGGATTGATTGAGAGTGCCGTCTTATCCTCAGTCAAATTACGTGATGATTGGTATGTGGTGTGTCGGCGCATGGTATTCGCCATCGCCCAACCCAAAATTCAGCACGATAAAGACGGATTACCCTACGATTACGATAGTCACATCATCCAAACTGCCCATCTCTATCATCCCACATGGGAAGATTACCCGCCTATAGCGACCATTTTGGGGGGAATTGGACATATTCGGCTGAATGGAGCGTATGATGTGGTGGTGTGTGGGGATAAAGTGTTCATCTCCGAAAGTGGCTACGATAAAAAAAATACGATTCACCAATGGTCTATAGAATATCCTGCTCAAACAGGGTAAGATGTGTAGCAATTTGGTTGCTAATAAGGTTTTATTCATGCGAAAATCGTTTTTGTTCGTCATCCTCAGTTTATTATGGTTATGTCTCTATCCAACAACTGCCCAACAGGACACCGATATTATCGGAATTTGTCCGGAATTGACCCTGCAAAATCGCTGGGAAGGATTTGATGGGGGTGGCATCATCCTCACCTCATTCGATGGCTATTCCATGTGGACATATGATGTCACCAATAATGTCCGTTATGCCCTAGAGGGCGTGCCTGCTTGTGGCACAAATTGTCACCTCTCCCGCGATGGGGCATGGGTGACATATCTGCGCGTCACACGGGGCGATTTCATCCGCACCGCCTATGGCAAAATGCGCCTCGATGGGTCGGAACGCACGCTATTGGTAGAAAGTGTGGCAGAGGTCGAATGGTGGTCAGATAATGCCTTATTGGTATGGGACAGAAATTATACGCAAGCCTATCTGCAATCCGAAAACGGCTGGCGCTTTGAAACATTGGATGTACGCGGTGTGACCAGTGTGCAACCGTCTGGTTATTGGGGCTTATATATTTCGGCGCAAGGGGACACCTTCTATCGGTCTTTGCTCAATTTACGCACCCGCAACCGTCCACTGGATGAGCAAAAAAAGGTGGATTTAGGCGAAAATGTGCGTTATTTCAATGCGGGCGCGTGGTCATCAGATGGGCGACGCTATGCGTTCATCATGCCCATTGTGCAACCTGATGACACGGTTTCGAGTGAATTGTTTTTATTCAATCCCAACACCCAAACCATTGAACAAGTCACATCGCTCACCGATAGTTACGGGACAATTCGCATCAACGGACTCAATCCGAGCGAATTAAGTTGGTCGCCAGATAACCAAAAATTGGCGTTTTGGGTCATCCCATTAGGAGAAGATTCGCCAGAATCGCCCACACAAAAAGGCAAATTGCATATTTTAGATGTTCAAACGGGCGCAATCACACACTATTGCGCCTATGAATCCGAAATCAACACCCCAAACCCGCCCAAATTGCGCTGGTCGCCCGATAGCCTATATGTCGCATTTGGTGGCAACCCGCCTAATGATAACCGCGGGGCATTATTAATGGCACTCCACACCGAAACAGGTGTGGCGCATGTATTGAGTGCAGGCTTGGCAAATACATTTGGGAATACCGACGTACTTGCATGGGGGGTATCACGATGACTTCATTACAATTTTGGCTGGCACTCATGACACCATTTGTCTCGCATCCGTTATATATGCGCCGTGGGGTATGGCAACCACCCTCACCACCGAGTGAAGCTACCCGTTGGGGGAAATGGGTGGTGTTTTATAATACCAACGAAGTCCGTATCATTTGGGTTGGATTTGCGCTGTTGGTGGCAGGGGTTATTTTCATCGGGTTTAGCAATATCATGGTGGCAATCGTCATCATTAGCATTGGGGTCATCGGTTTGGGATTCCCAACCCTATTCGCACTATCAGGCACAATTTATGGTATTGTGAGCGCCTTGACCATTAGCGGAGCAATCATCAATGAACGCCTGCAAGGACGCTATCTGATTTTAGGTGTGACACCGAGCGGTTTTTTGGGTGCGGCGTGGGCATTATGCAGTATCTCTGTCCAAAATAGCAGACTATTGCGTCAATTACGCACCCTATTAGGGACGATTTACGGCGTTGCAGTCTTAATGTTGTTGTTACCCTTTTTATTGACCACCCTCATCTATTTCGGCAATAGTGAAGTGAGCCAAATTTATGATTTATGGAGCATCTTGATTATTGCTTTCAGCATCATAATTTTATTTTTGGTTGATTTTTTCCAATCGGCGTGTATTGGCGGGTTGTTGGGGCTGATTGCACCACATTATAGTGAAACCCGTGCCAATACCCAAAATTCGGTCATCAGCAACTTCTTGGCGTTGCAATTTGGGGTTTATCTGGTAACAGGGTTCATTTGTCTATTCCTCATCCCATCCATATTCAGCCTCATTCGCTATCCCATCACCCCGTTTTATGGGTATATCTGCGCGGTTGTGTTATATGCCGTGCGCGAAGTGTTGATTATTGCCCTGTGGCATGGGTTAGCCATCACCATTGATGATGATGTGGTGCAACTGAACCGCCTCACGCGGATTCGGATTAAAGACCGCTCATGGGCAGGGCATTTGGCACGGCGGTTATTACGAGCGTTGTGGCGGAATCCGATGGATTGAGAGGGATAACCCATGTGGCAAACTTTTTTGATTTGGCGTGTACTCAATTCGCCCTTGCCTGTGTTTAATCCCTTTCGTAAATTACTCAAACTCAAGCTACCCGAATATGCCAAAAGCCCCAAACTACCCGAAGGACGACTTGCTCGCATCCTTGCATTAATCCCCAGCGAATTAACGGGGTGCATTATGGGGCTTGGGACAATCATCCTCGTGTTATGGGTATCCTTGTTGTGCATTGTGTTTATCACCCCCATTGTTTTTGTGGTGTTTGATGCCATACCCCTGCTTGTTTTTTTAATCTGCGTGTCGTTTGGCATGTATCTATCGGTAAAAATCACGCGCAAATTGGGGAAAATCCGCAATACAGGCATGTATGACCTGATTGGTGTGAGCGGATATGGCGACCAACACGCATCGTGGCTCATCGGGCGAACAATTTATAAAGATATGGGGTGGCTCAAAGATACGCGCATCATGATGAGCAATAGCATGGTCATTTTAGTCGTCTTTTTTGGTTTGATGGGCATGTTGGGCATTATTAGCGCCGTCAGCACGCCCACCGCCGCCGAAATTAATTTTTTCTTTTTGCGAACACTCTCAGGACTGGTTTATTTCACCTTTGCAGTGTATCTGAATTTTGTTCAGGCATTGGTCATCGGCTACCTGATGGCGCTGTGGGCTATCACAATGAGTACCGATACGCTCAATCGTGTCATTGCCACGGTTGGCGCTATTTTAGGAATCGAGTTACTCATTCATATCATGGCATTTTTGCTGTTGGTAATTGCCCTGCCCGCCTTATATGTGCAGATGGAATGGGATGATTTCCTCACACTGGGGTTTTTACAATTGAGTGGATTCGCTTTATTACACGAAATCAGTGTGCGCGGGTTGTTGCGCTTGTTAGCCCGCCGTGCAGAATTGAGTTATGCGGATTGGCGGGCAGAAGTGGGAATATGAGATGTGGAAAACCCTAAAAATTTGGTTTTTGCTGAATAAATCACAGCGTTACCATCCCTTGAATTATCTATCTGCCCTCAAACCTAGCCCACGCAGAAAACGCAAATCGAAAGCACAAATTATTTTTTTGGGAATACTTGGGGTTATAGCCTATTGGCTCATCCTACAAGGTGGATTTAGGGCATTATGGGATATGATAGTCCTATTAGGGTTCATCCTATTTGCAGGCGGGTTGCAAATTATTTTGATAATTACCGTCACATCTGGCATTTTTATAGCAGGGAAAATTGTGAATCGCATCAGCATCGTTGAAAAATTGGGGATATATGACCTCATCGCCATCACACCCGATGGTGGCGAAAAATCCAGATGGGACATGGGGCGCATCACCTATCAAAATACAAAATGGCTAAAAGTGGCAGAATGGATTTTATTTATCGGCTCGTTGATTTTTACTTTTATCGTCTCGCTACAAGGCGATAACATCATCCTATCGCTACTGGCTTTGAATC
>JALONZ010000283.1 GCA_025454675.1 Anaerolineae bacterium
CGTCTCTGTGGGCGTGCATCCCACGATGAACAGGCTGAATACGATAAAAATGGTCAAAAAGTGGCGTTTTAACATTAAAAATCCCTCTCTATTTCTCATCTATGTTCATTATAACAAGACTTTGGCGCGATGACGATGTGCCATGTATCACCAAACGATTCCGTCATTCATCACCGTTTTTGTGTTATAATCACAAAGACGATATATATCCACAAGGGGGACATATGAAAAAAGTTTTGATGATGGTATTGGTTTTTGGATGGATGATGGTTATGCCACTATCTGCTCAAACCGAAGACGCAACCGAAACGCCTGATGAATATACACAGACCTATATTGACGGCAACATCCTCATCTATTATCCGCCTGATATGACCGCCAGCACCGAAGCCGATGGCATTTATTTGGATTTTGGGTTGGGGAGTTTTATCAACATCCTCACCTTATCCGATTTTGGTCAGGCACAAGCGGGTGATTTATATGACGAGGCGAAAGAATTATATGACCAATTGCCGGATGCACCGCCGATTGAAGTGGGATTGGAATCGCGCACACTTGGCGAGTATCCCGCTTATTATTTCACCTATGAAATGCCGAGTGTTGCCTTTTATGCCTATATTTTTGAAATCAATCAAACTGTCCTCGCCACAATTTTTGTCACCATGAAATCTGACCCCCAAATTGAGGCGCGGATTGCCATCATGGAAGGGATTATTGAGCGCATGGTGGTGGGTGAAGCGGTGGCAGAGATGACACCCGAACCGCGCGAGATGCTCAGTCGGGTTGTGCCACTGGACGAGATAGCCGAAATTGAACTCGTGATTCCTTTTATCAGCCAAGATGAGACGATTATGGCTTCTTTGCCTGCCGATTGGCTGATAAATGTGCCTTCTAACCTCATCGCTAGTAATCAAACCATGCTGGATAGTTTTGCTGATATTACCCAAGTTGCGGGTGATGAAGATATTGCCATCCAAATGATAACCCCATCTGATGTGTTGAATATGCCCCTCGTGGATACGACACCGTTGGCGGTGATTGATAACCTACAAGCCTTTTTTGAGACAGATGAGCCAATTTCCAGATACGATGATTGGGATAAAGAAGCCTATTACGTGCCTTTGGAATCGCGCATGACTCCACCTAATGCGTTCTTGATTGTTGTTGAATTGGATGAAGGCGTGATGGTCGCTTTATTGGGCATCACAGGTGATTTTGATGCCAATGAAGCCGTGATTTTGGCAATTGTGAACAGCTTGGAATATACATTCAACACACCATAGGATACTACAATGAAGCACTTATTGATTGGCATGGGGACGCGGGGCGATGTTCAACCGTTGGTCGCATTGGCAGAGGGGATGCAAAAAGCAGGGCTGGATGTGACCATCGGCGCGGGCTTGGATTTTGAGGCGTGGATACGCGGGCGGGGCATCCCGTTTGCGCCGATGAATATGAATATGCAAGCCATGATGAACAGTCCAGAGGGGGTTGAATGGATTAATAACAGCAAAAACCCCATGCAAGAGGGGCGCAATATGAAGCGCATGTTGGATAAATACAGCGCGGATATTAGCGAAGATTTGCGCCGTATTTGCGAAGATGCCGACATCCTCATCAGCAACCTGCCCACCTTCGGATTTGTGGCGGCACTCGCTGAAAAGATGCACAAACCGCATTGGTTGGTGCTATTATCCCCGCTCACACCCAGCAATCACCCCGCCAGCACGATGAAACCCATGACCCCCTTCACCGCGCCCATGAATCGCGTGTCGGGGTATATCGGGTTGTATTTCACCCAATGGGTCGCCAAAGCATCCACCAATATATTTCGGCAAAAATTGGGACTCGCGCCATGGGGTTATCGGGATTATTTGCGCGAGTGGACGACCATCCCCGTGTTATATGGTGTGAGCGAACAGGTCATGCCCCGTGACCCGCGCTGGCATGACAAAACATTCGTCACGGGCTATTGGATTGATCGCGCCCCCGCCAATTATACCCCACCTGCGCCACTGGCGGATTTTTTGCGTCCTTATGAAAGAACGGTGTACATCGGCTTTGGGAGCATGTCCACCAAAGACCCCAGCGCCACCGCGCACCTCATTATAGATGCGGTGAAAAAAGTGGGGATACGCGCCATCGTGTATAGTGGTTGGGCTGGATTACGCGCCGAAAAAATCCCCGATAACATCTTTTTATTAGACGGCGCACCGCACGATTGGTTGTTTCCACAATTATCAGGTGTGATTCATCACGGCGGGGCAGGCACGACTGCGGCGGGGTTGCGGGCAGGTGTGCCATCGGGCGTGGTATCGCACATGGCAGACCAACCGTATTGGGGACGGCGGGTGGCAGAATTAAAAGTGGGCGTGCCATTCATCTATCGGCATAAATTGACGGCGGATAAATTGGCGCGGATGATTGACCGCTTGGTGAATACGCCCGAACTGGAGCAAAATGCCTATTATTTTGGTGAGCGCCTGCGTGCTGAAGATGGTGTGAAAGAGGCAGTGCGCGTGATTCAGCAATTGCATCAGGCATGATGTGATGTATGGGGGATAGGCAACCCCTATCCCCGTTTTATCACCAGCATCCCCGCGCGATACACCAGCACGCCCGCAAAACTTGCCCACAGGGGCATCAGCGCCCGCACACCCCAATCGCCATCCACCAGCGCAAACACCACCGCCATGCCCAATAATAACGCCATGCCCGCCTGAACGCGCATCCGATTTGGCGCAATTGCCACTGCATCACACTGACAAGTCAGGCGGGGTAGGGTGAGGATATGTGCCATGAATACCGCGCTAACCCCCAACACCAATGGCAAAAAATTTTGCGAATTTTGCACGAATGACACATTCAAATAAGCCCATGTGGGGAGCATGATGAGCAACATGCCCAGCAAAAATGACCATTGGATGCGGCTTTGGTCGGGTAAAATGGCATCCAGCAAAAATGCGACCGCCACCACCACCCCAAACACCCATGCACCCGTGATGAGCATCGTCAATACGCCTAGCGCAATTGCCATGATGCTATCGGTGATTTTTGCGGGGAAGCCCACAATCCGATTCACAATCCGCACCAATGTGACCGCCCCCGCCAACGCCCAAATATTCGGTGTGGCGAAAATTGAACCGATGATGCTCAATCCCAACGCGATGAATGCCGATGTGTTGTTATCGGGGTCAATTTCACGCGCAAAAATCCACGCGAGCAAAGCCGACGCGCCCGCATATAACCCGTTGGTGACGGCGATGCCAAAATCGGCGCGTGTCCATAAGGTATATGCGCCCAAAATGATGCCCGCAATCGGCACAAGCACGACTAATAAGCGGTGGGTCGGGTAAACAAGTGGATTGAGTGGGCGCGAAACCGATGTGAATTGATACATGGGGCTATTTTGCATGATGAAAATCCTAGTTTGAGTGATGATAAATCCAACATACATCTTCCCCACCTCCAACCCCCTCCGCAAAAATTGGAGAGGGGGATTCGGACGGCATGTATGCCGTCCCTACACCCTATCAAATAGGGTGTAGGGACATGATATATCATGTCCACAGGGGGGATAGGGGATAATTTTTTAATCATTCTACCCCCCATCGCTTAGGGGGATTTTAACGTGGGGTGAAAATTCTCATCACAGAATAAAATATTTGTGCTATAATCAATACAAATAATCGGAACAAGGAGAAAAATAATATGTTCACCATCCAAGTCTGTAGCCGTATGATTGGCTACCGCTTGAATCTATCCCCCGTTGATTTTTTCGGAGGTAATGCGCGATGCCGATTTGGTGGTGGCTGTGGCACAACGCGAGGGTGAACGGGTCTTATCCAAAGAGGCGTATGAATCTCGCGCCCAACTCATCACAGCGTTATTGGATGATTTGGGCTTGCCGAATGTGCGAACAGAGGGGCATTTTGCGTATGTGACGGGCAAACTGGCGGATTATCGGGTGCATTTGGGGAGCGCGGTGATTCATATTGACCCCGGAAATTATTTATGTATCGTGCCTGCCAAATGGGGCATGACGCATGAAAAACTCTTTTTGCCGTTTGCGGATGAAAAAGACGGCAAAATCAGCGAGGTCATCAGCAAAATTTTGTTGTTGATTGCCGATGATAAGATTAAAGATGAGAGCATTTTACGGCAGATACGGCGTAAGGTATAATTATGACATGATAAATTATGATCTGCTCAAATCAAAATTAGATGCCACAAATATACATATCCTTTTGGCTGATGAATCATTGTGGCAGGATAAAGAATATGATGAATCCATCAGACTTATTTATTTTGCCTTAAAGTTATCT
>JALONZ010000284.1 GCA_025454675.1 Anaerolineae bacterium
ATCATGCTCATTGATACCATGACGGGTGAATTGCGCTTTGAAATTGCCACCAATATTGACCCCAACAAAATGGAAAATATCATCATCCCGATGGAAGGCAGTATCGCGGGGTGGATTGCCACACATGGCGAACCGCGCGTCATCCAAGATGTGACAACCGTCGCGGAACATTCGCAAGTGGTGGATGAAACCATTGAATTCCAAACGCGCAATCTATTGGGTGTGCCAATGCGAACCCATAAAAAGATTATTGGTGTGGTGATGTGCGTCAATAAACACAATGATATGCCCTTCACCAGCATTGATGTGAATATCCTAACCACCCTCGCCGCCCAAGCCGCCATCGCCATCGAAAATGCCCGTTTATTTCGTCAAAGCGATTTTATTGCCGAAATGGTTCATGAACTCCGCACCCCCCTCTTATCACTCAAAGCCAGCACCGCCATTTTATTGCGCCCCGATTTACCCGAACCACGCAAGCACGACATCATCACCACCATGCAAAGCGAAACAGACCGCCTCATGCGCCTCACAACCGATTTTCTGGATTTAGCACAAATGGAATCGGGGCGCACACGCCTGCAAGTGGCGCAATTTGAACTTCGCAAATTATTAGAAGAAAGCGCCAACGTTGTTTTGCCCCAAGCCAATGAAAAAGAGGTCAGTGTTGTCGTTGAGTGTGAACCCTATACTGTCAATGGCGATAGAGGCAAAATTAAACAAGTTTTGCTCAATTTACTGACCAATGCCGTTAAATATAATCGTCCTAATGGGCAAGTACGTTTGCGCGTGACTGAGGTCGAATATCAAAATCCGATGCTTCGGGTCGAAGTTGAAGATACGGGTTATGGGCTATCGAAAGAAAACCAAAAGCAGATGTTCCAAAAGTTTTTCCGCGCCCAATCTACCGCCGATACCACCACAGGCACAGGCTTGGGCTTGGTCATCACCAAAACCATCATCGAAGCACATGGCGGACAAATTTGGTTGGAAAGTGAAGAGGGTATCGGTACAACATTCTATTTCACCCTGCCGATGATGGAATAAACCGTAGTGGCATGATATATCATGCCATACACGCCCCAAATAGGCGGTTTTGTAAGGGCGCAACATGTTGCGCCCTTACAGGCTACATCACATTTATTACCCAATCATACAAATTTTATGACGGATTTTCGGCTTTCACCAATTCTTCATCACCCTTCAAAAACGGAATTTCACCTTTTTCCCATGCCACCAATAACGGCACCGCAATGAAAATAGATGAATATGTCCCCGTCAATAACCCGATGAACAAAATTGCAATAAATTGTTTAATCGTCTCACCACCAAACAGCAAAATCGCCGCCATGATGAAAAACGCATTCAATTGGGTCGCAAGTGACCGATGAATCGTCTCCCACACACTACGGTTAACAATCGTTTCATATGGCTCACCCAGATGTTTAGGGATATTTTCACGGATACGGTCAAACATGACGATAGTATCTTGAACCGAGAACCCGACAATGGTCAAAATGGCGGTCAGGAATAGGGCATCAATCTGCCAACCCAATAATAACCCCATCAGCGATGTGAAACCCATCACCACCACCGCATCATGCACCATCGCCAAAATCGCACAAATCCCGTAACGGCTGGCTTTTGGCACTTGGCGGAACGCGAGGACGATGAAGCCTGTAATCACAAATGAGGCAAATAACACAGCCCATACCGCCGAGCGTGTCACCTCTTGACCAACCGTTTCCGATACATTCCGTGCGCGGGCGCTGGTCGTATCCAATGTGGCTAGTCTGCCCAAATCTGTGAGGATATTTTGTGTCACTTCTTGGCTTTCAAATGCCCCCCGAATTGACCAACGGAATTCAACATCCCCGCCAACCCGCTCTACTGTTACGCCATCAAATCCAGCAAAAGCAGTTTGCAAATTATCGGCAGTGAATACATTTTGGTTACTGGTGAGCAAATACGCATCTAATGCGATAGTCGTCACATCCACAGGCGCAAATCGTAACGCGGCAAACACGGCTTCACGCTGGGCATCATCAGCAAATTTGCCCCACACCAACCATGTTAAATCATCACCAGCACCAATCCGTTCAAAATTCAATGCTGGATATAGGTCAAGAATAGATGCTAAGGTCGAATCATCCACAAGCGGCAATGTAAAGCGCAATTCGTACCGATTTTCGCCGACCAGTTCAAACCGAGACGCTTCAGCCAATGGAGATAATTCGCCTAATGCACTAAAAATCGTTGCCAAAGTTGACTCATCGCTGATAGATGAATACACCAACCAGCGATTTTCATCTGGCGCACCTAAGCGCACCACATTCGTATTTGCATCACCATTCGATTCAAAAATCGGACGGAATTGGGCTGGCGTAATCCCATCAGCAAATTGAATGACAAAAATACTGCCCGTTTGTGGCACAAATTCAAGGTTGCCAATCGTCCTTAATTGTGCCAGTACAGGCTCAATGACAGCAAAATCGGCTAAATTCCCGCGTACAAGCCACCGTTCAGGTGTGAGTGATTCCACATCCGAAATAGCAATATTTTGCCCATTAAATGCGTTCTCAATGGTCTCTAATGTCACCTCTGGGCGGGTATATTTCAGACGATACCGTTCACCATCCAAATAATCACGCTCATGGGGTGTCAAATTGTCTAATTCTGCAAAAACCGGTGCTAATTGTCCTTCATCAGGAAAATTACCCGTCACCAACCAACGATAATCGGTTGCTTCACCAAGCCTTTGGATGATGATATTATCTTCGCCATAGCGTGAGAAAACTTGGCGGATATTGCTTTCGGTTGCCCCTTCACTGGTGAAACGTAATTCGTAAATGCTCCCACCCACAAAATCAATGCTCAGTTGAAAAGGAGCGCCATTGGTCACAGTCGAATAAATCATCACTGCCAGCGACAGTAAAATTACCGTGCCAGAGATGAGAAAATACCAGCGTCTTTTTTGGACTAAATTAAACATGCGTCATCCCCCTCTCAAATCCCAACGAGCCATTTACGTTGTTCGATGGGCTTTTCGAGCCATTTCACAATGATGAATAAAAAGGTACGTGTGACCAAAACGGCGGTGAATAAGTTAATAACCAACCCAAGCGCCAATGTCACCGCAAAGCCCGCCACCAAACTCGCACCAGGTGTTTGACCAAATAGGTACAAAATCCCGCAGATGATGATGGTAGACAAGTTTGAATCGCGGATAGATGCCCATGCACGGTCAAACCCTGCTTCTACAGCATCCATTAATTTTTTACCTGCACGAATTTCTTCTTTGATGCGTTCAAAAATGAGGATGTTCCCGTCTACCGCCGTCCCAATTGAAATGAGCAACCCAGTGATGGCAGGGAGTGTAAATGTGAGCGGAATCAATTTGATGAACAACAAATTGAGGATGATGAATATAACCAACGCAATATCGGCGGCAATACCCGGAACGCGATAATAAACGAGCATGAATATCAGCACGACAACCGCACCAATCACGCCCGCCCGCACACTGAGTTGCACCGATTCATTCCCCAATGTTGCACCAACCACTTCCGAGCTTTCCACACGAAGCGGAATCGCCAACGCACCAGAACGCAATTGCAATGCCAATTCTTGGGCGCTTTCTTGGTTAAAATTCCCACTAATCACCCCACCTGTGTCCAATCTATCTTGTACAGACGGCGCAGATAACACCACCCCATCTAATACAATTGCCATCGGTTCTTGTGAGACGGATGCCCGTGCTGTATAGTCACCAAAAATAGACTGATACTCCGATTTCACATCAAACCGAATGAGCCAACGATTGCCTTGTGGGTCAAATTCTGCCACTGCCGCCGCCAAACCATCACCTGTCATCACCGTTTTGAAGGGTTGCCCATCCAATGGATTCACAATTGTAGGCAATGGCGCAACACCCATTTCTTCCAATGTTAGCCCTTGTTCCGCCGCCAGCCGTTGCCGACCTTCATACGTCAGCAATTGTGTATCAGTCAAAATACGTTGTCCCTGCAATTGCCCAATTCGCCCACTTAACCCCGAAAAATCCACAAATTCAAGGAGGGCAGTTTGTTGAATTGTGCGGAGTGCCGCTTCGGGGTCGGTAACACCGGGCAATTCCACCAAAATTCGGTTATTCCCCTGCGTTTGCACCGTCACTTCAATCGTACCACTAGGATTAATACGGCGTGTGACGCTATTCGCTGTCTGTTTCAGGTCTTCAAGCGTGAAGGCTTCGGGGGGTAACTCTGCTTGAAGCAATACCCGCAACCCACCAACAAGGTCTAAACCCTGTTGAAATTCAAA
>JALONZ010000285.1 GCA_025454675.1 Anaerolineae bacterium
TATTATTATCTGTTCCCCAATCGGTCATTACCTGACCGCTATGAAAAAAATCTGCGCGAAATTTTTCCAGACCAAGCACCGGGCAATTTTACCTATATCGAATCCATTGACCGTTGGGCATGGACGACCTTCAATACCTTTCAATGGGATTTGAATTACACCAATCCAGAGGTATTTAATGCCATGCTGGACGAAATGTTATTTTTGGCGAATATCGGCACAGAGGTGTTACGTTTGGATGCGGTGGCATTCGTCTGGAAGCAGATGGATACCCCGTGCGAAAATTTGCCAGAAGTGCATTATATTATTCGTGCTTTTAATGCCCTAGTGCGGATTGCCGCGCCTGCAATGGTGTTCAAATCGGAGGCAATTGTGCATCCCGATGATGTGGCGAGTTATATTTCGCCTGAAGAATGTCAAATTTCATATAACCCCACCTTTATGGCGCTCATATGGGAAGCACTCGCCACCCGTGACATCAAATTATTGCGCCATTCGATGAGCAAACGCTTCGATTTGCCCGCAAATACGGCATGGATTAATTATGTGCGCGTGCATGATGATATCGGTTGGTCATTTGCCGATGAAGACGCGGCAGAAGTGGGTATTCGCGGGTTTGACCATCGCCTATTTTTGAATCAATTTTATATCGGCAAATTTACGGGTTCATTCGCCACAGGCTTGCCATTCAATTATAACCCTGTCAACCAAGATATGCGGATTTGTGGCACATGCGCTTCGCTGGCAGGTTTAGAGCAAGGCATCAATTTGGGCAATCCGTTATATACCGAAAACGCCCTGCGCCGCATCATCATGATTCATAGCCTCATCATCAGCGCAGGTGGAATTCCGCTCATTTATCTGGGTGATGAAATCGCCACCATGAATGATTATCGGTATCAGGATGATGAACATAAACAACCTGATAGCCGATGGGTACATCGTCCATCATTCGATTGGAAACGTGCCGACCATCGGCATGATGAATTGCACCCCGCAGGGCGCGTATTCACTGCCTTGCAAGGCTTGATTCGCATCCGCCAAACACACGCACATTTTAATGGGACGCAAACGCAATTTGTGGATGTGCAAAATAAGCATGTATTAGCATTTATCCGCAATCAAAGCCTGTTTGTATTGGCGAATTTCTCGGAATTTCCACAAAGCATCTCAAAACGGGTATTAAATGCCTATTGGCACACATCCGTGCAAATCACCGACCTTGTGAGTGATACAAAACTCGAAAATGAGGACGAAATTCGCCTTGAGCCGTATCAATTTATGTGGCTGGGTGAAGTGTGATGAATGTTACAATTTTTTGAGCGTTGCTTGACAGAAAATTCAAAAGTGACGTATGTTTAGTATGTATCGTTGGGTGTAGGTTGGTCTACACAATCAGTTTATGAGAGGAAATGTTGTATGCTCATCGCAAGTGATGTATTTATCCCCAGCCGTGTGTTGATTGAGGTTCGTGCAGATGACTCCGAAGCACGCGATGTATTGGTTGAACTGGAAAATGGCGTGGTCTATACAGCCGTATTCATCACCCTGAATTATTTGAAACGCCAAATGGAACTCACCCACCAACTGACACAACAAATTGAAGATACCATTCCGACACGCTTCGCCGCCCTCGATACCCCACATATTGTTGTCGAAAGATTAGACCGCGAAATTATTGAAGATACAATTGATAATTTGGTGGCGATGGATATATTTGAGAGTTATTTCACCCAAGTGACCGAAAGCCCCGAAGAAGCCGCACAAGGCAAAACCAACGGACAACGCGCCACACAAGAAGTTGCGGCGGTGGTTATCTCGGATGTGTTGGTGGTGGAAGGGTAGTCTTCCACCCCTTAAAAGCGCACAATTTTTTGTGCCACACGTAATTGCTTGGGAAAGATGGGCAAAAATTCGAGCAAGTTATGATATTTCTCGTTGGTATCTTTCTCTTGCAAGAAACGGCGCAACACATTGACCGTCCCCGGTAAAATTTCCATTTTACGGGCTTTTTTCTCCATAATCATATAGGCTTTGTATTCGCGCTCATCTACATGGTCTTCTAAATACATCGCCACCACCGCCGACAAAAACAGCGCCGTGAATTGTTCCTCCCATGTGGGATACTGTGCCTTAAAATGGTCTGGCACAGGCAATTCGCTTTTCATCACTTCTGCCAAATGGTCGGGGTTGCTCCATAAATAAGGTTTGAGCATCAACCGCCCCAACACCATAATCACCGCCCGATAGGAATAGGTGATTTGGCTGGGTTCATCATAGGGCCAAGGCGGGCTATCGCCCCATGCCAATGGTGGGGGCGCGATACACCACAATTCAGACCCAAACCGACACCCCACATCATAATCAGTCGGATAACCGATGTTGGGAATAAACACCAGTTTTTCATCCACATCGCCCACAAATGGTTTCATAAATGGTTTAAGCGCCATTTTGGAGAAAATTTTTTGGGTTTGCAACAAGGCTTTATCCCACAAAAGTTGTTCTTTAGACCAAAATGCAGATAATTCGGCAACGGTATAAAAATCGAGCAAATGCCCCAAATAACCACTGGGCAACCATGCGGGTGCGGGGATGGTCAATTCAAATTCGGGGAGGCGTAACATGCCCGCAAATGTGAATAAGGCTTCGAGCGGTGTGCCGGTATCCAGCAAGGTTTGGGTGGCTTGCACGACAGGATGGTCGGCATGTTTGAGGACATGCTTACGGGTGGCGCGGGCGTGCATGTGTGTACCATGCGGTTTGAGTTGTTGCATTTTATCGGGGTAATGGGTCGCCGCCAACACCGCCGACATCAAACGTACACGGTCATCAATACGGACGAGAATATCGCTTTGTTCACTCATTAATTGTCCTCAAGACAGATGCGCGTTTTTATAGGGACATGATAACTCATGTCCCTACTATTGTAGACATAAAGATGCGTTGGGGCAAGTTTTGATGTGGATTTTGAACGGTCATGATATAATTTGGTGAATATAGATTGACACAATTTACCCCAACCACAGACATCCACCTTGTCGAACAGCGTAAATCCTTTTTAGAATTGGGTTTTTATGATGAAAACTAGGATTTTTGCCCCATGCGCGTGATGCTATTCACAGAGACCTTCCTCCCCAAGCGAGACGGGATTGTCACCGTCATTTGTTTGCTCCTCGACCACCTGACCAAGCGTGGCATCGAAACCGCCATCGTCGCGCCGTATGTGGCAGACCATCTCGGCGAACATGAACCCTACTATAATCAGACCAAAATTATCCGCGTACCGGGTGTGACATTCCCCATTTATCCCGAACTCAAAGCGGGTCCGCCTCAATGGAACACCTACCGCCAAATTAAAGATTTTCGTCCCGATATTGCCCATTTCATTCACCCCGTCCTCATCGGCGGATTTGGCATACTCATGGCGAAACGCCTGAATATCCCCAATTTGACCTCATTTCATCTGGACTTTGCGGGCATGGCGGAACATCATTATTTTGGCAATATCCCACTCAAGCCGATGAAACCCCTCATCAATGCGTTCACCCGTTTTTCATTCAATCTGGCAGATTACACCCTCGCGCCGTCCAAATTGGTGCAAAATCAGATGATTGAACTGGGCATCAAGGATGTCGGGTTATGGAAACGTGGGGTAGATGGCGAGCGTTTTAATCCTAAATTCCGCGATGAAGCCATGCGCTATCAACTGTCAGATGGTCATCCCGAAGATACGTTGTTGTTATACGTGGGCAGATTAAGCAATGAGAAGCGCATTGACCTATTGCGCCCCATTTTGGAACGCATCCCCAATACACGCCTCGCGCTGGTCGGTGATGGACCCGCCCGCGCCGATTTAGAAGCCCATTTCAAAGGGCTACCCGCCAAATTTATGGGGCGAATGGTCGGTGTGCCACTCTCGCAAGCCTATGCCAGTGGCGATGTATTTACCTTTGCATCATCACTCGAAACATTCGGGTTAGTCGTGGTCGAAGCGATGGCGGCGGGGTTGCCTGTTGTGTCATCGCGGGTGGGTGGGATTCCTGATGTGGTGGAAATTGGCAAAACGGGTTATTTATTTGATGATGGTGATGTTGAGTCTGACTACGAGTGGGAGAACTGTCTCGAGAATTCTAAAGCCGAAGATAAGGTCACAGATGTAAAGTCTGATGGTAGATACTTGTGTGCGTTTGTACGAGTTAAACAGTGTAATCGCTCATTTTAACGATATTTTGTTCTGTTGCTGCCTTACTTAGCTATCTGTTTATGTTATGTTTTTGTGTTTACTATAGATGTAAAATAGACAAATATAT
>JALONZ010000286.1 GCA_025454675.1 Anaerolineae bacterium
ACAGGAATTGAGATTCAAATTGATACCAAGCCTGATTATCGCGGAAAAGGGCTTGCAACTGTTGCGGCGGCTCATTTAATGTTGCATAGTCTTGAAAATAATTTAGCCCCCAGTTGGGATGCCGCCACCGAAATTTCAGCGAAGATGGCACAGAAGCTGGGTTATACACCACAAGGTACATATGAGTTCTATATTTTCACAGATTCAAGATTTCTTGTTTATCTCCGCATAATTACACAACTCATTAAAAAAATATTTGGGATAAAGGTATTGTTGCGATAAAAAAGGCGCATAATGCGCCTTTTGGGGTTATTTTTTTATTTTGGGGACATGCGAATCGCGCCATCCAGCCGAATCACTTCCCCGTTCAGCATGGGGTTTTCGATGATGGATGATACTAGCAACGCATATTCACTCGGTTCGCCCAAGCGTGAGGGGAACGGGACTTGTTGCCCCAACGACAACCGCGCTTCTTCTGGCAACGCCGCCAACAGGGGTGTATTGAACAGACCTGGGGCAATTGTCACCACACGGATGCCACTCCGCGCCAAATCACGGGCGATGGGCAGGGTCATCCCAACAATCCCGCCTTTGGATGCGGAATAAGCCGCTTGCCCAATTTGACCATCATACGCCGCCACCGATGCGGTATTCACAATCACACCGCGTTCACCGCCCGCGTTGGGGGTGTTGGCTTCCATCGCGGTTGCCGCCAAACGGATGCAATTAAATGTGCCGATGAGGTTAATCTTGATGACCGTCTCGAATATTTCAAGTGAGTGCGCCCCGTTTTTGCTGGTGGTACGCATTGCCATGCCCACCCCCGCGCAATTCACCAACATATTCACCGCGCCAAAATCTTTTTGTGCCAAGTCAATCGCGCCCTGAATATCGGCTTCGCTGGTCACATCGGCTTTGGCGAAACGCGCCACCGCGCCCAATTCTTTTGCTACCGCCATACCCCTATCACCATCGCGGTCAATAATCACCACATTCGCGCCTAATGATGCCAAACGGCGCACACTGGCTTCACCTAAACCGGATGCACCCCCTGTAACGAGTGCGGTCATACCCTTAAATTCCATCGTAAAAACTCCTTTTGAATTTTCCACAAAAAATTAATTTGCCATTTGATTATAACAAATCTGCCGAAAATCGAATGGGGTTCAAATGAGTTTTTGATTATCATTTGTGGCGCGGGAGCATAAAGCTATAGGTCAGCCATAATACACTAAATGCCAGCGAGGTCAAAATGAGTACCATGAAGGTCGCATCATCATAACGCAAGGCTTGAACCGCGTCATAAATGGCGAGGGGCATGGTTTGGGTGCGACCGGGTATATTGCCTGCCACCATCAGCGTTGTGCCAAAATCGCCTAATGCGCGTGCCGTCCCCAAGATGAAGCCTGCTAAAATGCCCCGTCTGGCAATGGGTATGGTCACGGTGAACAAAACGCGCAGTTCGGATGCACCATCCACACGGGCGGCATCTTCAATTTCTTTATCCACTTCGGCAATTGCCGCGCGGGCAGTTTGTATCATCATCGGCAAGCCCGCAATCGCGCCTGCAATTGCCGCGCCCTGCCATGTGAAGATGACCCGCAACCCGATGGTTTCATATAAAAAACTGCCACGCCCCAAACCCAATAGCAAGTAATAACCGACTACTGTTGGGGGTAGGATGAGGGGCAAATTGACCAATGTCTCGACAATCAATTTGCCCCTAAAATTCACCCGCGCCAAAAAATAGGCTAAACTTAACCCCACCACCAAGATAATCAGGGCGGATAGGGTTGTTGTTTGGATGGATAACCATAACGGTCGCCAATCGGTCATTTAATCCTCATTCGGTGTGGTGAATCCGTAGCGGTCTAGTATCTCGCGCCCCATCGCACCCTGAATAAATTCCACAAATTGACGCGCTTCGGTTTCATATTGGGTGGTATTCACCACCGCCATCGCTTGCCTGATGGGATGATATAGCTCATCGGGGATGAGAATCCATTTTCCATCGGTGGGAATACTGAGCGATAACGCCACAAATGCCACATCCGCATTACCCGATTCGGCATATTGCAACGTTTGGGCGATATTTTCACCAAAGACCAGTTTATCTTGTAGTGTGTCCCATAAGCCAACCGCTTGTAATGCTTCACGGGCGGCGATGCCATACGGCGCGGTTTCGGGGTTGGCGATGGCGATATTGGTGATGGCGGGGTTATTCACATCCGCAATGCTATCCAATGTGAGCGGACTATCCGCGCGAGTCCATAAGGTTAAGCGCCCGATGGCATAAATAATCCGCGTTTCGGGGATGATGAGATTATTTTCTGCCAATGTATCCACAAAAGCCTCATCAGCCGATGCGAATATATCCACAGGCGCACCCTGCAAAATTTGTTGGGTGAGTTGCCCACTGGCGGCGAAATTGAAGGCAATTGTGATTCCTGTTGCTTCGGTGAAGGCTTCACCAATTTCGGTGAATGCCCCAGACACATTCGCCGCCGCGGATATGGTTAAGGTGACATCGGATTGTGTTGAGCCTCCTGTACAGGCAGATAAATGGCTCATCAGGATGAGGCACAGCATCATCTGATACAATTTCATCATATATCCTTTATTTCCCTAGATAACGCATAATCGCATCATATTTGGGCGCATCGGCGCGGGGTTGATTTTGATATTCCAAAATGCCCCAACTGCCCCATTGTGACGGCGCGGTGATATGACTGAAATTGACGAATAACCCACCACCAAGCCCATACCACTGATTCAGGTATTCGGTATATAAATCGCCCATGTGCGGGTCACGGTTGGCGCTGATGAACAGGTCGGTTAGGCGTTCATCCCCTTCTGCACCAGAAAATCCCACCAGATGTTGCCCACCTTCATATGCCACCAATTCGACACCATACCGCGATGTGACCGCGACATTATCCCGAATCCAATTGCTCACCTCACCGTCAATATGGGCGCGGGAGGCATCAATCACCCCGTCCACACCCAACGCCACGACATTTTCGATGGTGGCGGGGTCGCCCAAATAACCGCCGAAATACGGCGCAATCGCCAGCGCATCGGCTTTTTCATACATATTGTTATAGGTCAAGACTTGTTCACCCGTCCACGCATTGGCGGCTTGTGATGCCAAAACGCGCACCAAGCGGTCTGTCCCGCCGAACACCTCTTCCCAAATGGCGAAAATTTCGCCTGCGCGGTGGCTATGATAAAACAACCCCGCCTGAAAATCATCGTCTGATAAGCCTAATGCGCGACCTTGTTCGATGACATATTGGGCTTGTGTGAATTGCCCGTTCCATGTTTCGTTGGAATATTCGATATAGGCGCGTAAATTCGGATTCAGGTTATCGCGCACATATGTCGCAAACTGGCGCACATAATCATCATCCGCCATGTGAGGCATATTGAACCACGCATCGGCATTTTGGATGTTGGCGAGCATCACCATCATCTCTACTGGCACGCCGCCCTCATGCCATTGGGCATCTTTCATTTTGGGGCGGTCATCCCATGTGACGATGGGCGAATTATTGGTCGCCATCCAATCCATAAAGCGCAAGGTGGTGAATCCATCGAGGCTGGCTAAAAAGTCGGGATGGAAGGGCAAGTCGCCGATGGTCGGCATATAAATATGGATGTTGCGGATGTAATTATCGGGGTTGGTGGCGCGGATTTGTAACCATAACCCATATTCCCCGTTGATGTCAAATGTGATGCGCCCTTTTTCGTTGGCTGTGATTTCGGCGGAATCTAAACTGAACACGATTTCGCCTTCGCCCTCATAAGTGAGGATATAACCCTTAGCAGGATACACCCCCCCATCTAACATGACGGTTTCGGCAAATTGCCCGTTTTGGAGCGACTTCACCCACCCCTCTGGTGATAAATCTAACGGCTCACCTTCACCCCATCCGCATCCATTGCATTGCGAAATCCATGGGCGTGCTGTTTTGAACACATCCACAAATTGCCATGCAGGATTCCAACTGGCAATGCCCGCCAAATTTGTGCCGATTGGGGGTGTTGTATCATCTGATTGTGCGGTGACGATATTCAGACTGAGGATGATGAGACAAAAGACAATCATTTTGGTTAAGCGCATAAAAAGCTCCTATAGGAACGAAACAAATTTACAAAATACCTTGCTGTGGCTGACATACGACCCTAAAGGGTCTAGTACAGCCATTACACCTGTACTGTTTACGAACATCATCCGCATTTTTGTTTACGAACATCGGACGCACCGTAGCGGCGTGTCTGGTGGACGACATACGCACTGCGTGCTAG
>JALONZ010000287.1 GCA_025454675.1 Anaerolineae bacterium
AACCGCAGGTGATGATTCATATGGCGGCGGTGGTGGGTGGCATCGGCGCGAATCGGGAACACCCGGCAGAATTTTTTTATGACAATTTGATGATGGGGACACAACTGATGCACGAATCTTGGCGGATGGGGGTGCAAAAATTTGTGACCATCGGCACGGTGTGCGCGTATCCCAAATTCACCCCTACCCCATTTAAGGAAGAAGACCTGTGGATAGGCTATCCGGAAGAGACGAATGCGCCGTATGGGTTGGCGAAAAAAATGTTATTGGTGCAGGGGCAAGCCTATCATCAACAATACGGATTTAATGCCATTTATCTGCTCCCCACCAATTTATACGGACCGTATGATAACTTTGACCCCAAGTCATCGCATGTCATCCCTGCCCTGATTAAAAAAGTGTTGGATGCCCAAGATGCGGGTGAAAAGCAAATTGTGGTGTGGGGCGATGGAAGCCCAACGCGCGAATTTTTGTATGTGGATGATGCCGCCGAAGGCATTGTGTTGGCGACCGAGAATTATGCCGATACCGAGCCTGTCAATTTGGGCAGTGGCTTCGAGATTAGCATCCGCGATTTGGTGACGAAAATCACCGCCATCACCGGATTTGAAGGCGAGATTGTGTGGGATACAGAAAAACCCAATGGGCAACCGCGCCGTAAATTGGATGTGACCCGCGCCCACAACGCCTTTGGGTTTGATGCGAAAATTGATTTTGATGAGGGCTTACGGCGCACGATTGACTGGTACAAGACCACGCGCTAGGGGCGTGATGATACCCATTTTTGGAGTGGGTAATACACCTCATCATATAATTTGCGTTTGACCCCGTAACTATAACACGATGCCACCAACCGCGCCCGTGCATATAACAATGTGGGTGCGGGTTCGGTGGATGGGTGGCGATGCCCAAGTGGTGCAATCGCCTCATATGCCTGCAACGTTGCCCGCGTCAATTGGTCTAAATGAAAGCGTTGCGCTTGGGCATACCCCGCTTGGCGCATGGCAAGCCGTTTTTGGTCATCATGATATAAATCGTGCATGGCACGCATCATCTCATCGGCGCTTTCTGGGTTGACCAGAATGGCGTTATCACCCGCCACTTCGGGCATGGATGAGGTGGTGGTGGTGATGACTGGCGAGCCACACGCCATCGCTTCCACAATCGGATAGCCAAAGCCTTCATAACGCGAGGGGTACACGGTGAATAATGCGCCATTGTATAATGCGACCAGTTCATCTTCCGAGACCTTACCCGTAAATATCACCTGCCCCACAATCCCCAACTGTTGCGCCAACCGCATAAAGCGTATTTTATCGTACTGATGAATATCGAATGTGACCACCAACGGCGTTGTCTGGCGTATAGTGGCGGGTAACTGGGCGTAGGCGGTCAATAAAGTATCTAAATTTTTGGTATAAAAATAATCGGTCACGGTAAAAATATAATGATTGGGGGCAGGTATGCCCAACCGCGCCCATAAGCCATGCAAATGGGCTTGGCGCACAGCGTCATCGAGGCGTTTGAATTGCACATCCACAACCGGATATGCTACTTGCACGCGCTCTTGTGGGTAGCCGATGAGTTGGTGAACATCGTGTTGTGTGGCTTGCGAGATGACGATGAGGTAATCGGCATCCCGCAAAAAATCCAGCGCGACTTCATAATAGTAGGCATGGGTGGGGGTGTGTTGAAAATGGGATTTGAATAAATATGGGGTGAGGTCATAGACAGTTGCAACGACCGAACACGCCGTGATTTTGGTGGGTATGGGTTGGATGAAGTTGTGCAAAATGGGCAGGTGCAACACATCCAGTTGATATTCCCGTGCCACACGGTCTAAGATTTGGGTGAGCGCCGCGCGATACGCCTCGCCACGATAAAATAAATGCAGGTCATAGCGATGAAATACATTCGCCAGCTTCACATTGGGATATTGCATAAAGCGTTGGAGGCTGGGCGGTATTTTTTTGAGGCAAAATAACACAAACTGATGGTGTGGGGCGGACTGAACAACCCCGTGTAATTGTTGCAGGGTATAGCGTCCGCGTCCGCGCCCAAATGTGACTTCTGGAAAACGTGCATCAATGCCGATGGTCAGCGATGTTTGCATCAGTGTGTTTTATGGCTTACCCCTTTTATCAGTTTGTTGCCATGCCTCATATAAGGCTTGGCTGAGTTGGATATTGTGTTGGACGGCGGTGGTGATGGCTTGCAAGGTTTCATCCATGTGGGTTAGGCGCGATTGCGTATCATCATCGGATGTGACGGGGGGCATAATATCGGCTTGTGCCACGCCTGCGCGGGCTTGTAAACGCCGTTTGACCCACCCACGCAGGGGCGCAATCCAACGGGCGGATGCCAGCACTTGCCACAGGGGTGAACGGGTTTGTTCAAAATAAGTTTGGGTTTTTTGGGTGATGAAAATATTGTGGCGGACGGATGCCAACAGGCTTTGCAGGCGAGATTCAATCTGATTGAGCGATACATCCCCCACCGAGACGGGTGTATCGGGGGTTGGCGCGAGGGCGACATCAAACACCCGCGCCAGATTATCGGGGTCGGTATAAGTGATGGCGATGATATCGGTTTGCCCCGCGTTGATTTTGGCATCGGGCGGGATGAGGATACCCTTCCATTTATCCACCAGCGCGGTCAAATCTTGCACCCAAAGGTCAGACGGGGTGTTCATTTGGCGCATGGGGTGTTGCTCACAGTGGAGCATCAGCGCGGCTTCACACGGGAGAATGTCATAACCCGCGTGGCGCAATTTGAAGCAAATATCGCTATCCGAGCCATAAAATGAGAAAGTCGTCTCATCGGCATAGCCAATTTTTTCCAGCGCATCACGCACATAAATGCCATGATTGAGCATGGGCGTGCCGAAGAGGGTAAAAATTTTGTATTGGGTGAGCGGTTCTTTGCCCACATCATGAAAATAAAATGGGACAGCGCCCACATTTTGCCCGCGTGCTTGTTGGTCACGGACAAAATCCAGCCCGGTTTGCACCGCACCCGGATGAAAAATGGTGTCATCGCTCATCATGAGGATGTAATCGGCTTGGGCGGTCTTGAACGCCAGATTCATAAAATAGCCCCAAGAACGGCGCGGAATCGGTTTGCCTAAAAAGTGACCGCGATTATGTTGGACGATGGTCAAGACATCTTTTTGGGTGATGAGCCATTCGAGCGAGCCGTCATCGCTACCGCCATCCACGACAATAATTTCGTGCGGGATGGATGCGACTTCGTGGCGGATGCTATCCAGCGCCAATTTGAGAAATTCGAGCCGATTATACGCGCCCATAACAATGGTGACGTGTGGTTTTTGGGTCATGCAATTGCCTTATTCCTTCGGTACAGGTTTTATACGGACCGCAGTGGGCATCAACCGATTTTTAAGAACGCGCAGGGGCTTAAAGATAGCCCATTGTGACAGCATTCGCCGATACCAAGGACGGCTCATCTGTGTTGCCCAAATTTCCCATGTGCGCTGATTATTTTCCACTTGTTGAATATTTTGGCGCACAGCCGCCAACACACTATTCAAACGATTTTCGATATATTCTAATCGTACCAGCGGGTCGTTTGCGCGGGTTGTAACCGCTTGAACATCGGATGTGGATTGCATCAACACACCATCAAACACCTGTGCCAAATTATGCGGGTCAACATAGGTAATTAATAAATTGACCACGATAATATCTTCAACAGTCATTTTATCATCCACAAAAATCCCGCGCCATTTATTGAGCATGGCGGTAATATCTTTGACCCATTGGGCGGATGAGGTGGTCATATAACGGGTGGGATGATTGGGGCAGTGGAGCATGAGCGCGGTTGGGCAAGGTAACACTTCATAACCGGCATGAATCATCTTCAGGCAAATATCGCTATCAGAGGCATAAAATTCATAAGTGACATCATCGGCATAACCCACCGCCTGAAAAGCATCTTTGAGGTAAATGCCATGATTGAGTAAAGGTTTGCCGAATAGGGTGAACACTTTATATTGGTGTTCGGGTTCATGCCCAATATCATGAAAATAAAATGGCACACAGCCCACTTTTTTACCCATTGCTTGTTGTTCTTGAATAAAGTTGATAGCGTTTTGGATTGCCCCGTGATGAAAAATGGTGTCATCACTCATCATCAGGATGTAATCGGCTTGGGCAGATTTGAACCCTAAGTTCATAAAATAGCCCCATGGGCGACGCGGGATGGGTTTGCCATGAAACTCACCGCGATTATATTGAATAATGGTAATCACATCTTTTTGCAGGGCAAGCCATTCGATGGAACCATCAT
>JALONZ010000288.1 GCA_025454675.1 Anaerolineae bacterium
GTGTGGTTATATAGCAAACGTACCGCCGCCATCATTGACGAAATTTTGAAAAGTATCCCACAACCCAAATCGTTGCCTAAATTGCAGGAATAACCGTTATTTTGCTTCGGTTTGTGACTTATACAAATCGAATAACCCACCTAAATCGGGTTTGGGGTCTATTGCTAATACAGCCGTGATGAGGTTCATCAGGCGGTCTACGGTCACTTTCGAGATAATCCCGCTACGAATGGGGCGGTCTAAATAAATTGCGCCGTATCCTGCCACTGGCAAAATCAATGCCATGCGTAAATTGGCGAAATTGGTGTTGGTGGTGGGCGCGGCGGACATATCTTGAATCACATTATTGCCAATGATGGCTTCGTTGGTGCTGATGGCTTGGCGCAAATTGAGGGTGGCAAATTTGAGGTAATCATTACTCTCTAAAAACGCGGTATCCACATTTTCTAATTTGAGGATATTCAAATCCTTATCCACAATCACCCCGCGCTCGGCTTGCGTGAGGTCTCTGGCGACAACCATCAGGTTTTCTAATAGCGCACTCGTCATGACTTATAATCTGCCTTTTTAATTGCTTATGAATGAACACATTCAATAATCAAACCACTTTGATAATCAATAAGCCCCTATTTTAGCGTACTTCAAGCAGATATGCGACTTCTCTTAGCAATTTATCACCCCCAAAACTGCCCATGAGGGGAATGAGTGCGGAAATGCACAACAACACGTCTGCGAGGGGCAAATTGGCGAGTTTTGGCGCAAAATCTACCCAAATTTCATAGCGCGATTGAATATCTTGCATGACCCATACCGCGCAACTTTCGCCTAATAATTCGACCCGTTGTGTTTGTGAGGGCAAATTGAGGATGATTGCCAACGCATCCACCAATAAGATTTTGCTATCATATTGTTGTGAATAATTGGTGCGTTTGCCATATTCGAGTAAGGGCGCAAGGATGCTGATGGCGCTGGCGCGGTCATAATCATCTTCAATATTGCGGAGTGTCTCCGCCGATTCTGTCGCTAATTGTTCGCGGTCTGATTCTGGGATGAATGGCAATAGGGCGGCGATGGCGCTGGCACGGTCGTAACCATCTTCGATTTGCCCCACCAATTGGCGCGTTGTTTGAATCAATTCTTCGCGCCGCCCCTCATCTAATTTGGGCATGAGGGCAAGATAGGCATTCACACGGTCGAAGGGGTCTTCAAACTGATTGGTAATTTTCAGGGCTTCATCCAAAAATTCATCTTGAAGGTGGGGTGCAATGCTCACCAATGCGCGAGATTGTTTATATTCAAACGGAATTTGTTCCACACACACCAACATCTGCTTCATCACATCGGGTTTGCGACTTTTGGATAAGCGCGGGGCTAACCCGACCAACGCGCTCAGGCGTTGCTGAAAATCACGAATTTGATAGGTGATATCGAGGGCGCGTGGGACAAGATTTTGGGGCATATTTTGCCCAATCAGGTTTAAGGCGCGGGCGCGGGCATTTTCATTATCAATCAGGCGGGCGGTTTCGAGTGCATTGGTATAGGCTTGGTCGAGGAGATGCGGTGGTAACACATCCACCAACGCCATAAGTGTCGTCACCCGTTCAAAATGATTGGGCAAATTGGTCGCCGCCGCCAACGCATCCAACACGGTTTGGGAACGGGCTTGTTGTGGAACGTGATGTGCCAAGATGGTTAGGGCATGAACCCGCGCATCTTGTTCGCGCATGGTATGCGCCACCGCCAAACTTGCTACCAACATATTTGAGGGCAGGGTAGGCGCAAGTTCTGCGAGGAGTGAGGCGCGTTCCCGCTCTTGCGTCAGGCTATTGACAGCGGCGAGGGCTTCACCTTGTAAATCAATGGTCAAATAGGGGGCAATGGCGACCATCGCACGGGCGCGTAATTGACGGCGGGTGAATGAGATGGCAATTCGTAAGGCGTGTTCCAAATAGACCGTATACCCTTTGGTGGTGGCTTCTGTGCCTTCCAAATGACGGGCGAATGCGACCAATGCAATAGCCCGTTCTTCCTCGCTTTGAATTTGCCCGATGGCAGACAGGGCTTCTAGGCGGGCAGTGTCTTTGGGGTCATCACTCACGTAGGGGATGATGGCGGTCAGGGCGCGGGCGCGTTCTGCGGCATCCATGATGCGAAGCGCACTTTGCAATGTCATTTCTTCTGTAGCGGGCATGATTCTATCGGCAATGGTGACGATGGTGGTGGCATGAAGATTGTCATTACTGGTAGTGTTCATCTCATCCAAAATGGTCTTGAAAAAACTCAGTTGGAGTGCAGGTGGCAAATAACCACTGAGTGCTACCAAACTCCGCACCCGCGCCTCGATATTGGTCATAGAACGGGCATGACCGATGGCTTCTAGCAGGGGTTGCGAAATATGCGTGCTATCGGCATTGAAATTCGGCAATAAGTGCGCCAATTGCAACATGGCGCGGGCGCGAAGTGCCACATCGGTTGTTTCTTGAATATCTGACCAAATCGGTTTGAATAATGATGGCAAGATATCGGCTTCCAGATGTGGAATCAGTTTTAATGAGAGTGGCAGACGAATTTCGACAGATGGGTGAGCGCGGATTTCTTGAAATACCGCACGACGTTTGTCGGGGGAGAGTGCCGATACCACACGCACCAATGTCTCTAGGCGGGCATCACTCACTTTTTTGGCGTGTGTGGCGATGGTAGACGCATTGGCTCGCGCACCGTTGGCTTGACTGAGCATCATCAATGCTCGCAATTGGGCAGGCAAGGCTTCAACCCCATCGGCTAAGGCGTTATCTAAGGCTTTTTCGTATTTGGCGCGTTCTACTGGATTGGCTTTTAAGCGCCCTGTCCCACTTTTTTTAGTTGTACTTGAATCACTCATCGTATTTTTTCTGTTATCATCGGTTTCTACCCATATTCTAACAGATTACCGCAAAAAAGCGCATAAATCGAATTTTGGTCTTGTGCCTAAATCCTTGCTACACTGATAATAATAAGACTTCTGGGCATCAATTGCCCTATTGAGAGAGGATACTTAATATGTCTGGACAACCCACACTGATTATTTTGGCGGGTGGTGCATCATCGCGCATGTACCCGTTGCGTGAAAAGTCGCTGATTCGCTTTGGCGCAGACCCACTCCTCATCCGACAATTACGCCGTTTTGTGGCGCTTGGTTTTGACCGTGCCATTTTGGTGGCGAATCCGGAAAATAAAGGCGTGATTGCTGATTTATTGGCGACCATGACCGACCCCATCCAAACCGATGTGGTGGTGCAACCTGAGCCGATTGGCATGGGTGATGCGTTGCTCAAAGCGCAACCCCTATTAGCTGATGCACCCGATGCGCCGATTTACATCACCCAAGTGCATGATGTGGTGGATGACCAATTGCATCAAGATATTTTAGCGGCATATCATCAACACTTGCACGGCTCATACATCGCGGGGTATGAGATGGAAGATTATTTTCCGGGTGGGTATTTGACCGTCAATCATGAGGGGCGGATTTCTGGCATCATCGAAAAACCCGACCCCGATAAACGCCCTAGCAATTTGGTGAATATCGTGGCGCATCTGCATAGCAATAGCGGGCGCTTATTTGATGCCATTCAAGCCCAATATGATGCCAAAATCGCATCCGATGACCATTATGAACGGGCTATGGCAAGCCTGATGGATGAGCATATTTACCGCGTTGTGCCATATAAAGGGCATTGGAGCGCCTTAAAATTCCCTTGGCATGTATTAGATGTCATGCGTTACTTTTTGGGGCAAATTCAGGGTCAGGTGATTGAATCGGATGCGTATATTGCGCCGAGTGCGACTTTATCGGGCAATGTGTATATCGGTGCGGGTGCAAAAATTTTTCCTCATGCGTCTATTGTGGGTCCCGCCTATATCGGGGCGCGGACGATTGTCGGCAATGGGGCATTAGTCCGTGAATCGATGGTACTCAATCATTGTGAAGTGGGATTCACCACCGAAGTGGCACGGAGTTATGTGGCGGATTATTGTTCCATGCACGCCTCGCGCGTATTAGATTCTGTATTCGCCGAAGGGGTGAATTTTTCGGCGGGATGCACAACGGCTAACTTGCGAATTGATAAGGGTGAAGTCCAATCTACCGTCAAAGGCAAACGCATGGGGACGGGGCGCAATAAACTCGGTGCAATCATCGGGCGAGATGCGTTCATCAGCGTGGACGCGATGACCATGCCCGGTGTTAAAATTGGCGAACAGGCACAAGTGGGACCTGGGACACATGTGCATGAGGATATTGAGGCGGGTAAACGGGTTTATGTGA
>JALONZ010000289.1 GCA_025454675.1 Anaerolineae bacterium
AATCGAGGCGGGCATCAGTAAAAGCAATCCAAACTTTAACTTCGGTGACATCTTGAGCAAAAGCGGGAACGATTGTTAACAAGGCAAATAACGCAACAACAACTTTCAAGAAATGCTTGCGATTAATCACTTGATGCTCCTTCAGTAACTTATACAGATAGTCTCTACATCTCCCTTATGGGATGTGCTAAACATCGTAACGGCTTGTGTTTAACAAACTAATTTCATTTTTTTAAGAATTGTTACAAGACTCTTTAATTTATGAGGGGTAATTTGTAATGATTCTGCGATTCAAATTTATTCATTCTCATTCATCCTCATATCGGCTATAATGCCTTGCGCGATAGATGCAACAATTTTGGAGCATGGCTTTGACACGAGTATTCATTACAGGCGCAGGCGGTTTTGTTGGCGGACACCTAGAACGCCATCTGCTGGCACTTTATCCCGATATCGAAATTCATGGGACAATCCTCCCCACCCTATCCATCCCACACCAACGGGAACGGGTTTTTTATCATCCTGTGGATTTGAAAGTGGAAAGTGCGGTGCGGGCGCTCATCACAGAATTGCGACCCGATTATATTTATCATCTCGCCGCCCAAGCCTTCGTCCCACGCTCATTTGAAGCTCCATGGGAAACACTCGAAAATAATATCCTCGCACAACTGAATGTCATCCTCGCCTGTTTGGGATGTGGATTGCGTCCGCGCATGTTGGTCGTCAGTTCTGCGGAAATTTATGGGCATATCCAACCGCATGAAGTCCCTGTCAAAGAAACAGCAGATTTACGCCCCACCAGCCCCTATAGTGTGAGTAAAATCGCCCAAGATATGCTGGCATATCAATATTATCTCAGTCACCGATTGCCAATTATGCGGGCGCGTCCATTTAATCATTTTGGACCAGGACAACACGAAAATTTTGTCGCACCCGCTTTTGGGATGCAAATCGCGCGGATTGAGACAGGATTACAAGAACCGATTATTCATGTTGGCGACCTGAGCGCCAAACGCGATTTTACAGATGTGCGCGATATTGTGCGAGCATATCAGATGATAACCGAAAGAGGCACACCTGGCGGTGTCTATAATGTTGCATCAAATAAAGCCTATCCCATTCAAGTCTTATTAGATACGATGATAGCCCATAGCAAAGTCAAAATTGATGTGATGGTAGATGCAGAACGCCTGCGCCCTGTCACGATTCCAATTTTACAAGGTGATTGCACCCATCTGCACACCGAAACAGGCTGGCAACCGCAAATTTCGTTTGAACAAAGTGTGGCGGATATTATGAATGACTGTCGCCAACGTGTAACTCAATAAATGGAGAATATGTTTACATGGCAAAAAAAGCACTGATTACTGGCATCACAGGACAAGACGGTTCTTATCTAGCAGAGTTCCTGCTTACACAGGGTTATGAAGTCTTTGGACTTGTGCGCCGTACCAGCACGGTTAAATATGAACGAATTCAACACATTCAAGACCAAATCACCTTGCTACAAGGCGATATGAGCGACCAAACCAGCCTCACATCTGCCATCAAAACCGCCGAGCCTGATGAAGTCTATAATTTGGCGGCGCAAAGTTTTGTGCAAACCTCTTGGGGGCAACCTGTTTTTACGGGTGATGTGACTGCGTTAGGTGTCACCCGCATTTTGGATGCGATTCGCGCTGTGAATCCTAAAATTCGGTTCTATCAAGCATCCAGTAGCGAGATGTTCGGCAAAGTCCAAGAAGTGCCACAAAAAGAGACAACACCTTTCTATCCACGTAGCCCGTATGGGGTGGCAAAGGTCTATGGGCATTGGATAACGGTCAATTATCGTGAAAGTTATGATATGTTCGCCTGTAGCGGGATTTTATTCAATCATGAAAGCCCGCGCCGTGGCTTGGAATTTGTCACACGGAAAGTCACCCATCACGCCGCCAAAATCAAACTCGGATTGACACATGAACTCCGTTTAGGTAATTTAGATGCCCGCCGTGATTGGGGTTTTGCGGGCGATTATGTCCGCGCTATGTGGTTGATGTTGCAACAAGATACCCCTGATGATTATGTCATCGCCACCAATGAAACGCACACCGTCCAAAAATTGGTCGAAATCGCGTTTGATACGGTTGGACTCGATTGGAAAAATTATGTCGTGCAAGATGAACGCTTCATGCGCCCCGCAGAAGTAGATTTACTCATCGGCGACCCCAGCAAAGCAGGCACAAAACTTGGTTGGGAGCCACAAGTCACCTTTGAACAACTGGTTCGGATGATGGTCGAAAATGACCTTAAAGAATTAAAAGACGAGCATCGTTTATAATCTATACTCATAATCTGGCTGTAGTGGCGGACTAGAGGCTTTGAGCCTCGTATGTCCGCCACAAAACAATATGAAAATAATCTGCGTTAACCCCACAACACCGCCCAATACAACGCCACGCACCCCACCCCACCTAAAACAGCCACAATCCCGCGCCAATACGCTATTTCACGATGAGCGATTATGTTTATGGGTTGGCTGTTTGCCGATAAGCGCAATAAGATCCCTACCATCATCATTGAAACAACCAACGAACTCCCGCCATAACTGATAAACGTCAATGGCATCCCTGTGAGCGGAAAAATGCGTAATGCCCCCGCCATAATCATCACATTCTGGGTGATAAGCATCGCGCCAATACCCCACGCCCAAAATTGATGCGGTTTATCGGTTTGACAGTTGCCAATCGTCAGGCAAATTCGCATAAAAACCACTAATGCACTAATGATGATAAATATGCCTAATAAGCCCCACTCTTCGGCGATGGCAGAAAAAATGAAATCGGAATGTGCCAATGGGATAAGTTCTGGCTCACCCGTCCCAAATCCACGCCCAAACACGCCACCATCGGCAAATGCGAACAGGCTTTGCACCAATTGATAACTATCCCCTTCAACATCCATCCAAGGATTCAACCATATCGCCACACGCAGGCGGATAATCGGCATGATGAAATAGCCGATAATGCCAATCATCAGCATCCCAATCACACCAATCCCTAAAATACGCCAATTGACACCCGCGAGATATGCCAATTGGAATAAGACGGCGATAAATAACACGGCTACGCCTAAATCACGCTGGATGACAAATAAAACAATCACCAAACCCCATGAAATGAGGATATTGCGCCAATCGGGGCGGTTCATTTGTACCGCAAAAATGCCAATGAGTGCCAGTTTTAGTAATTCGGCGGGTTGGATGAATAACCGATTCAGGCTTAACCATAAGGCAGGTGCGCCAACAGGCAAAGATGGATGTACGCCGATGATAAAGGTCAATAGGAGCAATATCACCGCGCCAACCCATAGCCACCACGAAAATCGTTTGAATAAATAGATTGGAATGGGGGATAGGGCAATAATCAACATGATACACCACGCCACAATCAACCAAATACCTTGACGGATAGCTAGGCTGGGTGCAAGGCGTGCTAACATCAGCAATCCAAATGCCACCAATATCATCACAAGGGTGAATAAACCTGAATGATACGATGATAATCGCCAATGGAGTAATATTTTACCGATGATAAGGCAAACTCCCCATATCGCAAATAAAACGCCGATTATCCCCGCCCGATTCGGAAACAAGGATGATAGGTGATAAAATCCGCCACCAATCACGAATAAGATAATCATCAAAAATCCAAATTGATGGCGGTTGAATCTGCTTAAAAATCGCGTCATCATCAAGCCGAATAGTAGCGTCCGATGATGGTGGCTAATTTTTGTTGGAGTTGCGGTGTCAATTGACTGGGTGGTGTGATGAACGCATTGGCTAAGGCGTGATGCGCGGGATAATCGGCATTTTCATCAATCATCTCAATCGCATTCGCCACCGCTTCTTGCGAGACGCGCAAATTATGTTCAAAGGTTTTCATCACCATCTCAACCGAGACGGGCGATTCTGTCTCGTGCCACACATCGTAATCGGTGATATGTGCCATCACACTATACGACATCTCCGCTTCACGCGCCAAAAATGCTTCGGGTGAAGTCGTCATGCCAATGATGCTACAGCCCCAGCTACGATAGATATTGCTTTCGGCTTTGGTGCTAAAGCGCGGACCTTCAATCGTCACATACGCCCCGCCATGATGTACCGTTGCGCCTGTTTTTGCCACCGCATCGTAACAAATTTGCGATAGGTGTGTGCAGAATGGGTCGGCAACGCCCACATGCGCCACAAATCCGTTATCAAAAAAGGTGCGGTCACGCAAACCTTTGGTAAAATCCACCAATTGGTCGGGGATGACAATA
>JALONZ010000290.1 GCA_025454675.1 Anaerolineae bacterium
TATGCTGGATGGGTTGGGACAATTAGCCGATTATTTTGGATTTAGCAAAGTGATGGGGCAGATTTATGCCGCCTTGTTAATGAGTTCGGAACCGCTTTCGCTGGATGATTTGATGGAACGCCTCACCATTTCAAAAGCCAATGTGAGCATGAATATGCGGACGCTTGAACACATGGGTATGGTGCGTCAGGTGTGGTTGCGGGGCAAAAGTGGCAGACGTAAATATTATGAAGCCAGCACCGATTTTATTCAGATTATCACCAACATTTTAAGTGGTCGTGAAATGCGTGATGTAGACCGCGCTTTGCATGTGATGAGTGATAATGTGCAATTACTCTCTGATGCACTACCAAAATTGAATGAAGCGGATAAAGAACGGGCAGAATTGTATTTAGACCGTATCGCTCAATTGCAAACGCTGTTCAAATTTGCCCAATTGGTGATTACCAGTATTCTTGAGCGTGTCGCCGATATGGATTTGAAAGATATATCGCGCATTGAAATTGGGTAATTTTTTGCCTATAATGGGAGACCTACCAATTATTTTCACCAAAATATGGGGGAGTGGCGGAATTGGCAGACGCGCATGACTTAGGATCATGTCTTATACGAGGTGAGGGTTCAAGTCCCTCCTTCCCCAAAGGCTGACAATGTAGGGGCGCTCATTGAGCGCCTCTATTTTCTGATACAAGTCTGATATAAGTTTTATATTTGCCCAACCTTATTAATGCTACAATAGTCCTACGTGAACAAAGGAATATGCGTTGAACATTCAAACTGAACACCTCGAAAATCAATTAGCCCGTCTAACTGTGACCATCGGTATGGAACGATTGGACGATGCCAAGCAAAAAGCCGCCCGCAAAATTGCCAATCAGGTTCGCATCCCTGGCTTCCGCAAAGGCAAAGTACCCTATCACATCCTTATCAAGAATGGTTTAGAAGGAGAAATTCTCAATCAAGCTGTTGAAAATCTAAGCCAAGATGTTTATCGTGAAGCGTTACAATCGAATTCGGATTTGCAACCGTACGGACCAGGCACATTTGAAGATTTTAAGTTAGAAGAAAGCCCTGTGTTTGTTTATACAGTGCCATTGCAACCAGTTGTGAAATTGGGTGATTATCGTTCTGTACGACGTGAATATACCGCCCCCGAAGTCACTGATGAGATGGTAGAACGGTCGCTGACACGGTTACAAGAGGAAGAATCTGTGACCGAAGAAAGCACCGAATCTGTGGCATTGGGAAATCGCGTGACGATTGACCTGCATAGCACTTTTGCCGATGACCCCAAACCCCGCGAAGAAAATGCCGAAGCCAGCGATGAAGATGTTGATGATGAACAACCCGCTAAAGGGGAACAATTTGCCCACGAACATGGTGCCGCCATCACACTGAACCCTGAAAACGAACCGATTTTGCCCGGTTTTGCCGAAAAATTGGTTGGGGCGAATGTGGGTGATGAATTGGATTTTGAATTGACTGTGCCAGAAGACGACCCCGAATATGCCGATATTGCGGGGCGCAAAGTGCAATTTAATGTGCATATCGAAAAGGTCGAAAAAGTGACCTTGCCCGAATTGAATGATGAATTTGCACAAAAAGTTACCGAAGAAGACCCCGATGGCGCGGTGGCAACCCTAGACGAATTGAAGGCGAGATTCCGCGAAAATCTGGAGAAAAATTTACTTCGTCAATCGAAGCAAGCCTATGTTGGGCTGGTGGTTGATGATTTGGCACAACAAGCAGAGGTGACATTCCCAGATGCCATGTTAGAAGATCACATTGATGATATGGTGCAATCGCTCACCAATCGCTTGCAAAGTCAGGGTGTTGGCTTAGAGATGTACCTGCGTGTGATGAATACCACAATGGAACAATTGCGTGAACAATATCGTGAACCTGCCACAGAAGACCTCAAACGCATTTTGGTATTGCGTGAAGTGGTTGTGCAAGAAAAAATTACGGCAAACGCGACAGATGTTCAGGCACGTATTGACGAAATGCTCAAGCCATTTGGTGATAATCCGCAAATTTTGCAACTATTCGATAATGAATCAACGCGCATTTCTGTGTTAAACGAAGTTCTGCAAGAACGGGTATATGACCGTATTTTCGATATTGCCACCGGCAACCAATTGCCCGATTTATCGGCACTCGAAGATGCTACAACGGGCGATGATTCTGTCTCAGAAGAATCGCAATCTTAAACAACGCCGTAAGGTTCGTTGTATTATGCGTGTCTGATATGGTGAACGAAAGGAGATAGGCGAGATTGCCGTGTGGCAATTTGCCGACTGTTATGAACTTTCACAATGTGATTCCAATGGTAATTGAGCAAGGTAGCCGTGGTGAACGTGCTTATGATATTTATTCGCTCCTGCTCAAAAATCGGATTGTCTTTATGGGGATGGGTGTGAATGACCAAGTGGCAAACCTCATTGTTGCCCAATTGTTATTCCTTGACCAAGAAGATGGCGAAAAGCCCATTCAAATGTACATCAATTCCCCTGGTGGGGTGATTTATTCGGGTTTGGCGATTTATGATACCATGCAAGCCATTAACCCACCTGTGAGTACCACTGCGGTGGGTATCACCGCCAGCTTTGGCACCGTGTTATTGACCGCAGGCGCAAAAGGCAAACGTTATGCGCTACCGAATGCCACCATCCACATGCACCAACCACTGGGTGGCGCACAAGGTCAGGCATCGGATATTGTGATTCAAGCCAATGAAATGATTCGTCTTAAGCAATTGCTGAATAACATTTTTGTGAAGCATACAGGCAAACCATTTGAAGTGATTGAACGCGATACCGACCGCGATGTATACTATAATGCCAATCAAGCCGTAGAATACGGTCTTATTGATGCAGTTTTGCAACTGGATAAAGCAAAAGGAAACTAAACGTGGCTTTACAATCCAATGACCATCGTTGCTCATTTTGTGGGCGTGACCATGAAGATGTCGAGCGTCTGATTGCGGGACCGGATGGTGTGTTTATTTGTAATTATTGTGTTGAACTCTGCTACAACTTGTTGATGGAAGAGGAACACACATTTACACACCAAACCAGCACCTTTCGGGTGAATAATTTGCTCTCCCCCCGCGATATTATGGCGCATTTAGATGAATATGTGGTTGGACAACTCCATGCCAAGCGTGTCTTGAGTGTGGCAGTTTATAATCACTACAAACGGATTCAAACCGAAAAAAGTGCCGATGGCATTGAATTGGATAAAAGTAATATCCTGATGTTAGGTCCAACGGGGAGTGGTAAAACACTCCTCGCGCAAACATTGGCGCGGATTTTGGATGTGCCATTTTGCATTGCCGATGCGACTGCACTCACAGAAGCGGGTTATGTGGGTGAAGATGTAGAAAATATTTTGCTCCGTCTAATTCAGGCGGCGGATGGCGATATTGCCCGCGCCGAAAAAGGTATCATCTACATTGATGAAATTGATAAAATCGCTCGTAAATCGAATGATAACCCATCCATCACCCGTGATGTGTCTGGGGAGGGTGTTCAACAAGCCTTATTAAAGATTGTTGAAGGCACACTGGCGAATGTTCCCCCACAAGGTGGGCGCAAACATCCGCACCAAGAATTTTTGCAAATTGACACCCGCAATATTCTATTCATTTGCGGAGGTACATTTGATGGGATTGCCGACCACATTCGCAAACGTTTAGGTACATCCACAGTAATGGGTTTTGGCGCAACCGCAGAACGCACCAAAGAGGATTTATCCGAATTGCTCCGCAAAGCCACACCAGAGGATTTGATGCAATTTGGTGTGATTCCCGAATTGGTTGGGCGTTTGCCTGTGTTGGTGAGCATTGATTCGCTTGACCGCGAAGCCTTGATGAAAATTTTGGTTGAACCCAAAAATGCGCTGGTCAAACAATATAAACATCTGCTATCGTTGGATAATGTGGAATTGATTTTCCAAGATTCAGCATTAGGTGCGGCGGCAGACCTGACACTCAAGCGCGAAACTGGTGCGCGTGGGTTGCGGTCTATCATCGAAAAAGTGCTATTGGATGTGATGTTTGAAATTCCGGGTCGTTCTGATATTCGGCGTGTCGAAATTGATGCTGATGTGATTAATGGACTCATTCCGCCACATATTTATAGCGCGACAGGCGATAAACTTGCTTGGTCATCGGATGGGTCGTTAAACCCCGCCGCGTAACAGTGTTTTTTAAGCAGATGTAATCAATCACGTAAGGGCGCAACATGTTGCGCCCTTACACAAACCAAAGATTTCGGAAATGGTATGATATATCATGC
>JALONZ010000291.1 GCA_025454675.1 Anaerolineae bacterium
TGGTCACTTCTTTAATATGGGGTTGGCGCATCGCCAGATACGGCAGAATAAGCCCCGCCATCGCATTCAATACAGGTGAAGCATCACCAAGTAACACCACAACAGGCGGTGTGAGTTTATCGGCATATTGGGCTTGGATATTGCTGAAGGTGGGGAATAATGCGCGTGCCAATAACCCATAAAAATGAGCATGAAGATTGACCCATGCTTCAATTTGAACATCAATGGCTTTGGGTGTGGTCACATTGCCAATCATCACCAAAACCCCGTATCGCGCCAAATCACGCGCGAGTTTTTGCACCCGCCCCAATTTATCACCGGCATGTGACCACCCTGCGGGGGTTAGGTGTGGCGCGTGCCGTTGGGCAAGTTTGTATAAGATACGTTCAAGACGGTCAATTGCCATAACATTTTATCTATCAATGACTAGGATGATTACCATGTCTATTATAACCCAAAATCAACTGAAAATTCCGCCGAGAATTAACCAAATTCCCAAAATGGCGAGTACAATCACCGATAAGGTGAGCATCAAGCGCGTGAAGCGTTGGTCAACACGACGCAGGCGGTCAAAAACCACCACCCACATTGCCAAAAAGGTCAAGAAGGTGATATAAAATGCCAACATCAATGCGGCGGCGTGTGTGAGCGATAGGTCTAGGGCTTGGCGCAACAACGGACCCGTAATCGTCCCCCAAAAGATATAGGGTCCAGGGCTGAGGGCATTCATCAAAAATCCGCGCAACATCAAATCGCGCGTATTGGCGGGGACTTGCATATCGGTATCAAATTGCACCCCTTTTTGCAGTGATTTCCATGTTGACCATGCCAACCACAAGGTATATGCCCCGCCCACAATTTGGATGAGGCGCACGCCCCAATCGGGCAACTGCCCCAAGATGAACGTCATGGTGATGATGATGGGAATATCTACCAGCAATGGCGAAAAAATGACCAAAATCCCCTTCCGCCAGCCATAAGCCAGCGTGGTACTGATGATATACATCGTGAACGGACCCAACGCCGTCCCCGCGGCGAATCCAAAGCCAATCGCGGGCAATACAAATGTTTCGAGCATGAACCAAAATCCTTTTTGATGTGCGCGAGTTATGAAAAATGATTATAGCAGAGAAAAAAATCGGCATGACGAGGTTATCATGCCGATGATGAGGGTTTAGGCATAGTGCGCCAAAAATTCGAGCATTGCTTCATTCGTCACTTGCGGATTATTGACATTCGAGGCGTGCGCGGCATTGGGGACTAACACAAATTTTTTGCCATTGGGCAACGAGTTATATAAGGCTTCGCCTAATGCGGGTGGAATCCCTTGGTCATTTGCACCATGCAACACCAACGCGGGCATGGTGACTTTTGCGACCAAATCGGGCGTGATTTCATCGCGGTCAATTAGGTTATTATTGGCATGAAACAACTGATTGCCTGTGCGGGCTTGCCATTTTTCACGCCAATGCGTCCATAATTCAGGAGATTTATCTTGTGGACCCAAAAACAAAAAGCTATACGTATCAATCACTTTGGCGGGACCTTCGTTCACCCATGTATCACGCATAGACCGATAAATATCTTTTACATCTTCGGTATCCACCCCATTATAGGTGCTGATGAACACCAATGCTTTTACGCGGTCTGGGTGTTTAATCGCCACACGAATCCCCGCATATCCACCTTGCGACATGCCGACAATCGTAGCTTGTGGGATATTCAGGTAATCCATCAGCCCAATACAATCGGCAACTGTGTCATAGAGTGTGAAGGGGTTTCCATCCCACTCGGTTTGACCAAATGCCCGTGCATCAAAGCGCACACAGCGATATTTGGGCGCGAGGGCTTTCACTTGTTCATCAAACATAGTGGTATCGAATAAAAAGCCGTGCATAAAAACCAACGCGGGACCGTCTCCACCCGAATCTTCATAAAAAATATTTTGTCCATTAATTGATGCAAATGGCATGATTTTTTCTCCTTCAAGAAAACAATAAATTTTGCTTATTATAGTGATGAATCATGAAAAAAGAATTAAGATTATGATAGAATTTGTTGCCATATCAAGGGATTGACATTTATGGGGATGCACCCTAAAATGAAATTCTATGTGGGGGCCTGTAGCTCAGTTGGGAGAGCGCTACAATCGCACTGTAGAGGTCAAGAGTTCGAGTCTCTTCAGGTCCAAACTATAAACAAAAAACCGCCGATTATGGCGGTTTTTGCATTTTATCATCCATATTTGGCAATCATCCGATGCACCGTTGAAATGTCGCGCAAGGTCGCTGGCATCCCCAAAGTTTTTTCAATTTTATTCCCCGACACTTTCGATTCGCTAATGCTTTTGCGACACAGCCAATACAACACAGTGCCGTTCACATGGAAAAAATCAATATCCGATGCGATTTTTTGCAATTTGGCGAGCGCATCAGCCGATGGAACAGCCTGTAAAAAATCAATATATAAGGAATCGGTATCGGCATTGTAATGTGAAAACGGGATATTCTGTACAATTTGGCGCAATTCATCGGGTGTGCGGATGAATGTCTCCACTTGATAACCCAGTTTATCCTTCAAAACGGTTTCAATTTGCGGTTCTAATGTCTTTGCAGGGCTATCAGAATGAAAAATAACATTGCCACTGGCGATGAAAGTTTCCACCTGAGATAACCCATTGATTCCGACAAAAATATCGCGCAGGACATCCATTTTCACACGGCGACCGCCGACATTAATGGCACGCAAAAAGGCGATGTATTTCATCAAACTCTCCATTATTTTGGACGGCATATATGCCACCATTCCTACAATTTCATATCGTGGCGCGTAGGGGCTTGCCATGGCAAGCCCCTACACATGGCAAGCCCACAGGGATTATCCCAATTTATTTCACATTCGTCACCGCGCCATCATCGGCTTGGTGGGCGAGTTTGGCATATTTCGCCAATACCCCACTGGTATAATTCGGTTTGGGTGCAACCCAATTGGCACGGCGTTTTTCCAGTTCAGAATCATCCACCAACAGGCTGATTTTGCGCTTTGCCACATCAATTTCGATGATATCACCTTCTTTGACCAAGCCAATCGTCCCGCCGACCATCGCTTCTGGCGCGACATGCCCAATCATCAAACCGCGTGTGCCACCCGAAAAACGTCCATCGGTGATGAGCGCCACACTTTGCCCAAGCCCCTGCCCCACCAGCGCCGCCGTCACACTGAGCATCTCGCGCATCCCTGGACCCCCAATGGGTCCTTCATAACGGATGATGACCACATCGCCTTCAACAATTTCACGATTTTGCACCGCACGCATGGCATCTTCTTCGCGTTCAAATACGCGGGCGCGTCCTTTGTGATATTGCGGTTCATCGCCTTTGAGTTTGACTACACACCCATTAGTCGCAAGGTTGCCTTTGAGGACAAATAGCCCCCCATGATGACTAATCGGCGCATCCAACGGCAAAATCACTTTTTGCCCCTCGGTCTCCACCGCAGATGCACACTCTTCCGCAAGGGTTTTGCCCGTCACGGTGAGCGTTGACCCATCCAAATAATTTCCTTCTAACATGCGTTTACCAAATAAGCGCATCCCGCCTGCTTGATATAAATCCAGTGCGTTATATGTGCCTGTGGGGGTCATATCGGCGATGAGCGGTGTGCGGTTGGATATGGCTTCAACGTCATCCACTGTGAATGGAACTCCCGCCTCACGCGCAAATGCAAGGGTATGCAAAACGGCGTTGGTGCTACCACCGGAGGCGGCGGCAGATGCAAGGGCATTTTCCAGTGCCTGACGGGTGATAATTTTGCTGGGGCGAATATCTTGTTCAATCAGGCGCAGGAGCATTTCGCCAGCCATAAGCGCGACATCCTCTTTTTCGGGATACACCGCAGGCACATCATTCATCCCCATCGGCGAAATACCCATGATGCTTGCCATCATCGCCATTGTGTTGGCGGTGAATTGACCACCACATGCACCTGGTCCTGGGCAAGCGACATCTTCAATTGCTTTGAGGGCGGCATCATCAATCTTACCCGCCGCGCGTGCGCCAATGGCTTCAAACACATGGACGATATTCAGGTCTTTATCAAATTCGGTTTCGCCTTTTTTATTTTTGAGCGGATATTCACCCTCAAACCGACCGGGTAAAATCGTCCCGCCGTATAACATCAGCGAAGGCAAATCGAGGCGTTGCAATGCCATGATGGTGCCTGGGATGGTTTTATCGCACGATGATAGGGCAATCACCCCATCAAAATAATTGGCACGCACGACCAATTCGATGCTA
>JALONZ010000292.1 GCA_025454675.1 Anaerolineae bacterium
ATGGACATTGAAGGCATGGGTGGGCAAACGGTTAAGGCGGTGATAGATGCTGGATTTATTCATGATGAAGCCGATATTTTCGCGCTCAAAGCCGATGATTTGCTCACATTAGAAGGCTTCGCACAGAAAAAAGTGGATAACCTGCTAACATCTATCGAAAAAGCGAAATCGCGCCCATTATCCCAATTATTAGCCTCATTAGGGATTGATGGTGTGGGCAGTGTGGTATCGAATGCCTTAGCCGATAAATTCCGCTCCATCCGCGCCCTGATGGATGCCAATGCCGATGCAATTCAAGAAATTGAAGGCATTGGCGATGTGTTGGCACAAAATATCGTGGCATGGTTTGATGATGAGCATCACCAGCGGCTCATCACCAAAATGAGCGAATCGGGTGTGAATATGGATGCGGGCGAAAGGGTGATTTTAGGCGATTCGCTGGTGGGCAAAACATTCGTCCTGACAGGCACATTACCCACATTATCCCGCGAAAAAGCCACAGAACTGATTGAGGCACATGGCGGAAAAGTGACCAGCAGTGTGAGCAAAAAGACCCATTTTGTGTTGATGGGGGATTCACCCGGTAGTAAAGCCGAAAAAGCGGCGCAACTGGGTGTTACAATTATTGATGAGGACGCATTTTTGAAGATGCTTGGGTAATGGGGTATAGTTGGTTGTGATTCAATCATGAAATTAGCTGGTTTGTAAGGGCGCAACATGTTGCGCCCTTACGCATATCAAACTTTTATTTGACAAAGGATATGTCATCATGGCAAAAAAATTATTTCACCCCGCAACAGGCAAAAAAGTTTCTTTGGCAGATTATGACCCCGATTATTCAGAAGGGGATAAAAAATCGGCATTGGCGGAACTTGCCCAATTACAAGACCGTCTATTTTCATTGCAAGAGCGATTATATGCCGAAAATAAGCAATCACTCCTCGTTATTTTGCAAGCGATGGATGCGGCAGGCAAAGATAGCACCATCCGCAATGTGTTTGAGGGGATTAACCCGCAAGGTGTGCATGTATCTAGCTTCAAAAAACCGACAGAAATTGAACTGGCACACGATTTTTTGTGGCGGATTCATCAACGTGTGCCATCCAGAGGGATGATAGGGGTGTTCAATCGCAGTCATTATGAAGATGTTTTGGTGGTGCGTGTGAATGACCTTGTGCCAGAATCTGTGTGGCGTGCGCGTTATGACCATATCAATCATTTTGAAAAATTGTTGGCGGATAATGGCACGCGCATCCTCAAATTTTATCTGAATATCAGCAAAGCGGAACAAAAAAAGCAACTCCAAGAACGCCTCGATGACCCCACCAAACACTGGAAATTTTCGACTGCGGATTTGCCTGTGCGTGGACAGTGGGATGAGTATATGCGGGCATTTGAAGATGTGTTCCATTATTGCAATACCGATTATGCCCCTTGGTATATCATCCCTGGCAACACGCGCTGGTATCGCACACTGACCATCACCAAAATCATTGTCGAGACGCTAGAGGCGATGAACCCGCAATATCCAGAACCCGAAGCAGGCTTAGATACGGTGGTCATCCCCGATTAGAGGCTTGTACAGCGCGTCTTGTCGCATCCAAAACGCGCCCGATGGTGATTTCACGAATACATGGATGAAATTCGGGCGCATCTGTCCCCCAATCCAACACGCGACATGGACGACAACCAATATCACTGGTGATGATATAATGTTGGTCTCGCGCCCCCCACGGGGCAAATTCAAGCGGGTCGGCGGGACCAAATAACGCGACGGTTGGTGTATTGACTGCCGCGGCAAGGTGCATCGGTCCACTATCGGGTCCAATAACGGCAAGTGCGCGTGCATATAAACCCGCCAATTGACCAATTTCAGTGTTGCCTGCCATCACACACGGATTGGTTTTCATGTGGGATGTAATGGCGCGTATCATGCCCAATTCATGCCCGCCACCTGTGAATACAATGGTGCAATCCAATTGTTCACTCAGGGTATCCGCCACTTGCGCCCAGCGTTCCTCATCCCACCGCTTGACCCATGTCCCCGCCCCCGGATGAATACATAATAAGCGTGCCTGCGATGATAATCCACATTCTGCCAAATAATTATCCACGAATTGCGTATCTTCATCACTCACGGGATAGGTATAATTCACTTTTTCGGGTGCTATTGCACCTGTCCAGCGTTCCACAAGCCGTAAATTTTGCAAAATGGCGTGTTGATGCACAGGCGCAATCGGATAATTCAGAAATGGGCGCACATCATGCGTGGCATAACCAATGCGTTCTGGAATGCCCGCCAAATGCGCCACCAACGCACCCCACCAATGGTCAGGGCGCAAAATGACCGCGCTGTTATAACGCACATGGCGTAATTGCCGTGCCGTTTTAAGCGCCAATTGATACGGCGATAAGGTGCTTTTGCCTTCGCTATTGCGGATGAAACCCGGAAAATCGAGTGTTAACACCGTATCTATCTCGGTTATATTCGCCAAGACACCCGCCGACCAGCCACCAACCAGCGCATGAATTTCAGCGTGTGGTTTAGCGTGTTTGAGGGCGCGAATGGCGGGGATAGTGAGCAATACATCGCCCACATGGTCAGGACGGATGAGCAAAATCCGTTCTTTATCGGGTGATTTTTGGCGCAAAATGGGGATGAGTTTTACCCCGCGCAACAGCCAATGGCGTAAGCGATGTTTAAGCGGGGGGGTATGAAAGGCTTCTGCCATAGCCCGATTGCGGATGACCAGCGCGTCGCGTTCCATAATTAACCCTTCAATCCCAATGCGCCATAAACCTTGAGTAAATTTGGTAAAATGGCAGACCAATCATATTTTCTGCGGGCATATCCTTGTGCAGAATAGCCCATTTCTTCGCGTTTGGATGGATTTTCTAGCACATTCAACACTGCTTTGGCGAATATTGGTGCATCATCGGCAATAATCATCGCCGATTTTGCCCCGCGTAATCCACTGGCGGCGAGGGTGGTAGCCGTAATCGCACAGCCACATGCCATCGCTTCCAGTAATTTGAGGCGTGTGCCACTGCCCATCCGCAACGGCGCGATATAAGCCGTCCCGCCATATAAATAAGGAATGACACTCTCAACTTTGCCCGTGATGATGATTTGGTCATCGGCTTTGAGCCTATCCAAACGCGGGTGTGGTTGTTGCCCAACAATATACAAATGCACATTTGGCATTTTGGCGCGGATGAGGGGCAGAATGTCATCCGCAAACCACAACATGGCATCAATATTCGGGCGATAATCCATTTTGCCCGTAAAAACGATGCTTGGTTGGTGCATATCAATCGGTGGTGGGGCTTGTAAATAGGGCTTGACCCATATCCCACTGGGAACAACATGCACCTTATCCGCATCACACAACGGACGAAGCAACACCGCATCTTCTTCTGAGACGGCAATCACCGCATCGGCTAACCCACACATATCGCGTTCATAGCGTTTGATGCGTCCGATTTGTGCATAGGAATACATTGCCATTGGTAGCCGTTTGAGTGATTGACGGTCAATATCAAAAATGTTGCGTTGGAGCATATATTCCGCGTTGAAGGTATCGAATACCAATTTGGCGTGGGGTTGAATTTTTTTGGCGAGCGGCAAATAACAAACTGCCTCAATGCCTTCAAATTGGATGAGGTCGAATGGCTGATTTTTGAGCAAATCGGTTAATTTTTGCGTGAATGCGTCACTATAAAACCGCCCTGCAATATCGGCTTGGCGGGTGAATGCTAATGTTTTCAGCCTGTCCAATTTTTTGCGCTGAAACGATGGGACGGGGTGAATGGTGATGCCCAAATCGCTAGGCGGGATTTCATCATGAAAACAAATGAGGTGAATGGTATGCCCCGCAAGGCGCAATCCTTCAATGATGCCATGAGCGCGAATTGCGCCCCCAGTGTTGGGTGGATAGGGTAGGGATGTGGTGATGAATAATAGGTTCATATGCGCTACTATAACATATTCTGATAGACCGACCAAGCAATTTTTGCCGAATTTGCCCATGTGAATCGTTTGGCTTGGGCAATGCCTTTAGGGATGATATGCTCGCGCCATTGTGTATCGGTGAGGGCGCGATTTAACCCCTCCGCCAGCATATCCGGTTTTTCGGGATGGATGAGTAAGCCCGCATCCCCCACCACTTCGGGCAAGGATGAGGTGTTGCTCACGACCACAGGCACACCGCACGCCATCGCTTCGAGGGGGGGCAACCCAAATCCCTCATACAAACTGGGTAAGACCAATACGTCCGCGCAGGCATACACCG
>JALONZ010000293.1 GCA_025454675.1 Anaerolineae bacterium
ACAAAAGCACCCCCATCCCCAACCCTTCCCCCACTTCGTAGAGGAAGGGAGTAAGACAAAAACAGGTACTGTTCCCCCTCTCCATGCAATGGGGAGGGGTTAGGGGGTGGGGTAAACGCCTTAAGTTGCTACGCAAGGGGCTTGCCACGGCAAGCCTCTACGAAAATAACCCTGATTCTAAAATTTGCGCCACCTGCATAATGGCGCTACAATGTGTAAAAATCGCTTAACATATGGGCGACCTTTTAATCAAAATAAAATTATGAGGAGTTTTTCTTGTGAGCGCAATCGGACATTTTACATTTGTGCTACATAGCCATCTGCCTCATGTTCAACCACACCGCTATTATGGCGCGACATGGTTTTATGACATCCTTGCAGAGACTTATTTACCGCTATTGAACATGCTTCATGACCTCAAGCATGATGGTATTGCCTATCATCTTGTCATTGGTTTTTCGCCAATTTTATTGGAACAACTTTCAGACCTCGCGCATTTGGAGCATTTTGACCAATATCTGCAAGACAAAATTCGGTTTGCAGAACATGACCTTGCCCAATTCAGCGAAAAATCCCCCGATACACATCTGCACTTTTTGGCGGGCTGGTATAAATCGTGGTATGAAGGCTTGCGCGAATCGTTTAATAAGCGATTTGACCGTAATATCATCGGTGGTTATAAACAATTGGCGGATGCCGGTTTCATTGAACTCATCACCAGTGCCACAACCCATGCCTATTTGCCACTGATTGACGAAAAAAGTATTGTTGCCCAATTGACCTCTGCCCAAAAGATTCATCAACGCCATTTTGATAAGATGCCGACAGGGGTATGGTTGCCTGAATGTGCTTATAAACCGGGTATGGAAAAGATTCTTGCCGATAAGGGATTTAAATATTTCTTCACCGAATCGCACCCCATCACAGGTGGGCAACCGCTTGGTGTGGCATCGGGTGATATTTTGGGATTATACGGTGAGGTTAAGCGCCGTTATATGACCCCGCCGATGGTGCAAATCCCCATGCGGAAGCAAATTAAGACCATGCTCCCATATTGGGTCGAAAATGATAAAAAAGCCTCATCGGGTGTGGCAGTGATTGGACGCGACAACCGCACGGGTCAACAAGTATGGAGCAATGACTGGGGCTATCCGGGCGATTTTGACTACCGTGAACTCCGCAAAAAATCGGGGTCTGGTGGGTTGCGTTATTGGCGTGTGACGGGCGCAAAAGTGGATTTAACCCACAAAGATTTGTATCATCCGGAGTGGGCATCGTACAAAGTAGACCAACATGCCGAACATTTTGTGCATATTGTGGGCGATACATTGCGTCAATTTTATAATGAGTCGAATGAAGTTGGCTTGATTGCGTCCACATTCCCCACTGATTTATTTGGGTATCGTTGGTTTGAGGGGATTCAATGGCTAGGAAAAGTCATTCGGCATTTAGCCAGCAATCCCGAAATTCAAATGACGACCCCTAGCGCGTATATGGCACAAAACCCACCAAAAACGACCATTTCGCTCCCCGAAAGTTCGTGGGGATATGGTGGTGGACACTTCTTATGGAACAATGCCGAAACCGCGTGGATGTGGCGCATGATAAACCAAACAGAATCGCGCATGGTTGCGGTGGCGAATGAATACAAACACCCTGATGAGACACAACGCCAAACGCTGAATCGGATGGCGCGTCAATTGATGCAATTGCAAACATCGGATTGGTTGTTTCATGTGACCATCACGCAGGAACGCGAATATGCCATTGGGCGCTTTTATGAATTTTATGAGCATTTTAACCGTTTAGCCGATAGCCTGATTAAAAATATATCGTTACCATTGACGGCGGATGAAGCCTTTGGATTAGCCGATGTGGATTATCGCTGGTACGCCGATTGATGGCAGAAGGGAAACACCATGAATGTCTTATTCATTGCCGCTGAAGCCGCGCCATTTGCAAAAGTCGGTGGGATGGCGGATGTGGTTGGGTCGTTGCCTGCCGCATTGCGCGATGCCAAAGTGGATGCACGGGTCGTATTGCCCGGGTATGGCTTCATCAAACACGATAAATACAAAATTTCGCATTTATTCACTTTTAGCACCACCTTGCGCGAAGGTACGGCGGATGTGAAGGTGTTCACTACCGTATTGGATGATGGTGTACCTGTTTATTTTTTGCAAGCCTATCCGTATTTTGGGAATGAGGCGACTGTTTATACCGAATGGAATTGGGATTCGCCGCGTTTTATCTTTTTTAACCAAATTGTGATGGCGTTCATGTGGGAGATGGGGGTGCGTTTTAATTGGTTTCCGGATGTGGCGCATGTGAATGATTGGCACACGGGATTGGTGCCGTTTCTCATCTTTCAAAATCGGAATGAAGCCCGTTGGAGCAAATTGGCGAGCGTGGTGAGCATTCATAACATGGCATATCAAGGCGACCATGTTGGTGGTTGGTTATATCAAGCGGGGATTCATGGCAGGCATCAACCCGATTTGGTATATCAAGATTTGACTGATAATATGCTGGCGATTGCGCTGGCGTATAGCGACATGCTGTCTACGGTGAGTCCGCGTTATGCCACTGAAATTCAATACCCGTATATGGGGTATGGTCTTGATGGTCTCATCCGCACTCGCATTGAAGATGTATATGGCATCTTGAACGGAATTGATGTGAAATTATGGAATCCCGCCACCGACCCCGATATTACCACGCATTTTTCTGTAGATGATTTTGCTGAAAAACGCATTTTGAATAAACGCCATTTGCAAGCATCACTGGGTTTAGAAGTTCGTGATGAAGCCTTCGTGATTGGTGTTGTCAGCCGATTGGTGTGGCAAAAAGGCATGGATTTGGCTGTTCCCGCATTGGAGCGGATGTTGGCACAATATGATGTACAAGTCGTTGTTTTGGGGACGGGTGAGAAGCAAATTGAGGATGATTTACGCAAATTGGAGCGCACTTATAATCGGAATACGCGCTGTAAATTGAGTTATGACGGCGCGATTGCCCAACAGATTTATGCGGGATGCGATTTATTTCTGATGCCGAGCCATTTTGAGCCGTGTGGTACGGGTCAAATGGTGGCGATGCGTTACGGGGCATTGCCATTAGTCCGCGAGACGGGCGGGCTTGCTGATACGGTTGATAATTATGACGGGGATAAAGGCGAGCGTGGCACAGGATTTGTGTTTCAATGGGAAGAAGCCGAAGCGGTATTCGGCACGATGCGGTGGGCGTATCAGACCTATCGTGAAAAACCGGATGTGTGGAAGCGGATGCAAAAACGGGCGATGGAACGCGATTTTAGTTGGGATGTGAGCGCCCGCCAATATATTGAGATGTATCAAAAAGCTATTGCGAAAAAAGGGTAATTGTGTCATTGTAAGGACATGGTGATTCATGTCCTCATTATTATCGGTGCATGATTTATCATGTCCAATGTGGAGAAAGATGTCAAATCTATGAAAATCAAAGCAGTCATTTTAGCAGGTGGCGAAGGGACGCGCTTGGCAACCCTGACCGCGAAACGCGCCAAGCCAGCCGTGCCATTTGGCGGTAAATATCGGATTATTGATTTTACCCTCAGCAATTGCGTCAATTCGGGCATATTTGATGTGTTAATTCTCACACAGTATCGCCCACACAGTTTGATTGACCATATTGCGCGGGGTCGCCCGTGGGATTTAGACCGTACCTTTACGGGCGGTGTTCAAATTTTGCAACCATATAAGGGTTATTTTGATACCGATTGGTATGCAGGCACAGCCGATGCCGTCATTCAAAATATGAACTTTTTGCGGAATGGTCGCCCTGAATATGTGTTGATTCTTTCGGGAGACCATATTTATCAGATGGATTATGATGTGTTGGTGCAATTCCACCGTGAAAAGGGCGCAGATTGTACCGTGTGTACGATTCTATATTGTATAGAATAAAAATTGTTATATTGTTGTAATCGATTTGACTAGGCACATGATCTGTTTATGTTAAATTTAGTCAATTTGAATAATTGCTTCTTCTATAAATGGCACAATAATAATTTAACTGACATTGAACTCAATACTGCACGGTCGTTATTGGACATTATTTTCATTAGAGGCTACAGTGTATTACCTGATAACTTCACTTTCACAAAATCCCAAACCGATGCGCTTCATCGAGTGGTACGCGAATCGTACATACCGTACAATCTGCACCCTTTTCACGATGGAATTGCACCAGCACATCATAATCCATCTGATAAATATGGTCTCCTGAAAGAATCAACA
>JALONZ010000294.1 GCA_025454675.1 Anaerolineae bacterium
CGCGAATAGGGTTGATTGGTTTCTGTATACTATCCATTATTATCCACTATATTGACAACCTGCTCTCATACAGGCAGTATAAATCACAAACCGACTCTACGCAAGCAAACGGGTTAATCTTGTGTGACGAGAACCGATTTTTATCAAGACGGAGGCGCAATTTTGATTGAAAAACGACATGGGACGTTAAAATATTATCAGTTCGCTAACTTTGGGACACTCAAGCATGGGATGTTTACCCGACTTGGCGGGGTCAGTCAGGGTGCATGGGGCGCGTTGAATTTAGGTGGCACAGTCGGCGATTCTGTAGAGGCTGTGCGTCAAAATCATCAATTGATGTATGATGCGCTAGGTGTGAATATCGGTCATACTTGTACCACATGGTTGGCGCATGGAGTAGATACCGTCATTGTAGATGCGCCCATTCGCAATCGGCGTTGGGTGGCGGTGGCAGATGGTATGGTAACAGACCGTCCCAATTTGGCGTTGGTGATGCGTTATGCCGATTGCACACCCTTATTATTTCATGACCCTGTGCGCGGGGTAATTGGGTTGGGTCATGCGGGATGGCGTGGCACTGTAATGGGTATGGGTGCGAGTGTGGTTAAAACGATGGTCACGGCTTATGGCTGTCGTCCAGACGATATTCATGCGGTGATTGGCGCGTGCATCGGACCCGATAAATATCAGGTTGGGCATGAAGTGGTCGAAGCCGTGCAAAAATATTTTGGTACAACGGATGGACTGATTCGTTATGACCCATCCGACAACACCCCTTATTTTAACTTATGGGAAGCCAATAAACGTGATTTAGAAAGGGTAGGGGTGACATCCATCGAAATCGCAGGCATATGTACCGCCACCCATCTGGATGAATTTTATTCGCATCGTGCCGAAAAAGGGCGCACAGGTCGGTTTGGTGTGGTGATGAGTTTATGAGCATTTTAGAAAATTTCGCATTGGTGCAATCACAAATTATATCCGCTTGTGCGCGGGTGCATCGTAACCCCGCCGATGTGACATTGGTCGCTGTGAGTAAGCAACATCCTGTGAGTGATATTCTGGCAGTATATGAGGTGGGGCATCGGCATTTTGGCGAAAATCGGTTGGAAGAAATGCGTGAAAAGATGCCATCCCTCACCGATAAACCCATACATTGGCATATGATAGGTCATATCCAAAGTCGAAAAGCACGGGATATTCCCGCGTATTTTCAAACGGTTCATTCAGTAGATAGTCTGCATTTGGCACAAAAATTAGATAATGCGACCCAAAAGGCAGAAAAACCGTATTTAGAGGTGTTGCTACAAATCAATATTTCTGGCGAAGAATCAAAAAGTGGACTATCGGGTGTCAATTGGGCGCAAAATGCCGATACACGGGCTATTTTGTGGGATGAAATCCGCCAAATTATCGCGTTGCCTCACTTGCGTGTGCGTGGATTGATGACAATGGCGTTTATTGCCGATAACCCAGAAGATACCCGACCTGTTTTTATCAGTTTGCGAAACTTGCGGGATGCCCTGATGAATGATTTAGGGGTTGATTTGCCACATCTGAGTATGGGCATGACGGATGATTTTATGGTGGCGATTGAAGAAGGCGCGACCATTATCCGTGTTGGGCGGGCAATTTTTGGCGGATGATAAATACTTATCTCATTTTTATAATTTTGCGCTACGATAGACATCTATAATAACCGACAATATATATGGAGCATGTTCTATGGGACAAGTTTTACTGGCAATTCTCAATCTTTATTCTGTTATTTTGTTGATACGGGTTTTACTGAGCTGGTTTCCCGACATTGACCACTATAGTCAGCCCGTTCAATTGTTGTATGCTGTGACAGAACCTGTTTTAAGCCCCATTCGCACCTTTTTGCGCCAACAATTTCCAGAGATGGGGATGTTTGATTTTAGCCCGTTGGTGGTGTTTTTTGGGATTATGATACTGAGTCAATTGATTGTTGCGGTATTCTAAGCGCATATAAACGAATTTTTCATGAATGATTTGACAATATATTGTCAAAATCATGTAAAATAAGATAACGTAAAGTTTCACCTGATGAAAACGGTAAAGGAATTCAGATATGACGAATCGTCCCTTTAGAATTACAGATGCGACTTCAGGCGCGGCATTCACTGTTCGCGTAGTAACTCGGTGTGCCAAGACAGAATCGGTTGGTGTGCAAGAAGATGGGTCGTTACGGATTCGACTCATGGCGCAAGCGGCTGGTGAACCTGATGCCAATAGCGAATTGCTCGGCTTTTTATCCAGTGAACTGGGTGTGGCGCTTGGCAAAATCGAAATTGTTGCGGGTGAGAAAGAACGTGACAAGTTAATTAGTGTAGAGGGTGTCTCGACCAAATTGATTGAAGAAAAATTTGGCAAGCCCATCGCTGAATAAGAAATCTTGTGAAACCAATAGGCTTTATCATCCATAAGGGCGACTATTACCTCGCCCTTTTTATAATGGTAGCGATGCTCATGGTGGCTTGTACACCTGATGCTATTGCTACGCCTATTCCCACCCTCGCAATTAGCCCCATCCCACCGACCAATACACCATTCCCCCCCACAGAAACACCCACACCAGAGCCACGTCTCAGCCCATTGGATTTGACCACAGCCACACCCCAAGATGAAGCATCACGTTTATCGGCATTGGTGCAAGCTGATGTGCAAACACGCTTAGAAGCCGATGAATTGGTTGAAGATGTGACGATTATCCCCATGCGTTGGGAAGATTCTCCAACATTGGGGTGCGAATCGCCTACCGTGCCATCTGCGAATATCCGCCGAGTGGATGGTTATTGGGTTTTGGTGACGGCAGGCGAGCGTATCTTTGATTATCATACCAATCAGGGGCAACTATTGGTGTTATGTGCCATATATACCACTCGTGATATGCCTGTGGATGTGCGTCAATTGATTGACCCGTTGGCGGTGGAATTGGTGGCATTGGCACAACGACGTTTAGCCAATCAGTTTGATATTTTAGAACGCCGCGTGAAGCCGATTGAAATCACACCCTATCAATGGACAGATACCAGTTTGGGTTGTCCAGACCCCAATCAGACGTATGTTGACCAAGTCATAAAGGGGTATCGGTTGGTGATGCAAGTGGGTGAGGCGTTATATGCGTTTCATACCGATAGCACGCGCATCGCTACTTTCATGTTTGCCAACGAGGGGAACAACCGAGGGTATCCCGAACTGGGCGCGCCCGAGGGACACCATGATCTTTCCCACCATGGTAAGAGCGAAGACAAGCAAGCAAAGATTGCCATGATCAACCTGTACTACGTCAAGAAGCTGGCCTACTTCCTCGATTCGCTCAAGAGCATTCGAGAAGGCGAAAGTACCGTTCTGGACAATAGTCTGATCGTTTATGGTAGCGGAATCAGCGATGGTGATCGACACAACCACGATGACCTGCCCATTCTGCTCGCCGGAACCGGCGGCGGTCGGGTCAAAGCCGGTCGACATATCAAGTTTCCTGGCGAGACTCCACTGTGCAATTTTTATGCTTGGACTCAACAACAGTTCGGTATCCAGGAAGATAAGTTTGGCGATTCGAAAGCTGTCCTCAAGGGCTTGGAAGGTTAAGCTCTTAACAACGAACTTCCGACAACTCTAATTCATTGATGCGCAGTCTTTCCAGGCATCTCTTCTTCTGCGGTCAGGTGGATATCTACCAGAATCCGTGATGTGAATTTGTCCTACGCTCAGAAATGCATTGGTGAATCCGCGGTTGACGGAATCCGCTGGCTACAGAGAGCACAAAGATCACAGAGAACAACGAGGTGAGGCCGATAAACATCGGTGCGGACTGTGCGCAGTTGACCATTGGCGGTCGCCTTAAGATGCTTGGTCGTTAAGAGGCTACTCGAAGCCCAGCGTCAGACGTATGGCCTTGAATCGTCGCGATTAGTTCGCGGCATCAAGCCAATTTCTCTGTGAACTCTGCGCTCTCTGTGGCTAAATACCAACTGAGTAACGTCATCCAAACCACCCTTTAGTGGCAGCGTAGTTGGCTAACCTTCTAATGCAGACACATTGCAATCCAGCTATCGATCTTGGCAATTGTGTCTGGGCTCAATTCTAGTTCCATTGCTTGAGCCGTTTCCGTAATCTGATCGGGACGCTTTGCGCCAATCAACGCGCAGGTGATACCCGTTTGCCGCAAGGTCCAGGCAATGACCAGCTGTCCCACGGTACAGTCCAGCTCTCTCGACAACTTTCGCAGATGGTCGAGTAGATC
>JALONZ010000295.1 GCA_025454675.1 Anaerolineae bacterium
GCAAAAAGGTGCGGAATTGGCGGCGGCAGGATACATTGTCTATGGGTCTAGCACGATGATGGTCTATACGACAGGGCAGGGTGTTCATGGGTTTACGCTCGAAAATGGCGTGGGTGAATTTTTCCTCAGTCACCCCGATATTCGCATTCCTGACCAAGCGACTTATTACAGTGTGAATCATGGCAACGAAAAATATTGGTATTCGGGCGTGCGCCGTTATGTCAAATGGTTACAAGGCATTTATGGCGAAGGTCGCACCCCGTTGCAACACCGCTATATTGGCTCACTGGTATCCGATTTTCATCGCAATTTGTTGCGGGGCGGGGTGTATGTGTATCCACCCGACACCCGCGAAAAGACCACCCCATACGGAAAATTGCGCCTGATGGTGGAATTGCAAGCCCTCGCGTTCATCGCAGAACAAGCAGGCGGGGCGGCATCGGACGGTGTTGGGCGCATCGCTGAAATCCAACCGCATAGCCTGCATCAACGTGCGCCGTTGTTCATCGGCAATAAAGATTTGGTGGAAAAAGCCGAAGAATTTATCGCGCATGAGGACAAAGAATGGATAGAATTATATCGTCCCTATCGGGAACGCCAATTAACATTAACATGAGGTCAGTTATGGTTAAAGCTATTTGCATTTATCCCCACCCCCTAACCCCCTCCCCATTGCATGGAGAGGGGGAATTCTTGCTCCCTTCCCTCATTTTATGGGGGAAGGGTTGGGGATGGGGGATGTTTTCAAGAGATTTTTCGTTATCCATAACTCACGTTAACATGAGGTGACATTTGAAACAATTGCGGATGGTCATCCCCTTAGCGGGGTTATTGGTCTTGATATTTTTTTCGCGGTTGGCATTCACTGACCACATCCTCGCTAGAGGGGATACCTACGCTTATTTTTATCCGTATTGGGCGGTGCGCGATGCCCATTTGCGGGCGGGTGAAATGCCACTCTGGACACCCGATGTCTTTATGGGCGCACCGCTACTGGCTAATTCGCAATTGGGGACATATTACCCCCCCAATTGGCTCACGATTTATCAATCCCCACCCGATGCCATTCGCATTTCCATTTTAATACACGTCTTTTGGGCAATCATCGGCGCGATGGTGTTGGCACGTCACACATTCGGGTTATCCGCATTACCCGCGTTGGTGGCGGGTGTGGTGTTTGGGTTGGGTGGTTATATCGGCTCGCATGTGGAACAGATTAACCAATTGCAGGGGCTATCATGGATGCCGTGGCTGTTTTTATTCACCCATTTGGCGACCCAAAAACGCCGGTATTGGGTGCTATTAGGCATCGCGTGGGCATTGCAATTATTATCTGGTCACACGCAGACGGTATTCATCACAGGGGTGGGGTTGGGGATAATGGTGCTTTTTACCCCACCCCCAACCCCCTCCCCACAGGGTGGAGAGGGGGCTAAAACAGGTGATAATCTGACTTCTCCCCCTTTCTCCATGCAAGGGGGAAAGGGGGCAGGGGGGATAGGGGTATTCTTAAAGCAGAAATTTGGATTTATGCTTGGCTTAATCACAGCCGTCCTCATCGCCATTATTCTCGCCTTGCCCCAAATTATCCCTACACAGGGATTGATTTCACAATCAAATCGCGGGGGCGGATTAAATCCACAACAAGCCACCGCTTTTTCATTAGACCCGTTCATGCTGGGGCGCGGTTTGTTACCGAGTTATGATGGTCAGCCGTTTGGGGAATATGTGGCTTATATCGGCATCATCGGATTCGCATTCGCCATCATCGGCATGTTTGCATCCGATAGGCGAAAATGGGCATGGCTCGGCTTGGGGGGAATTGGTTTTTTACTGGCACTTGGCAGATTTAACCCCGCCTATTATTCCATTTTGGCAGAACTGCCCGGATTTAATTTATTTCGTGTGCCTGCACGTTGGTTAGCTTTATTTGCGTTGGCGTGCGCGATGTTGATTGGTTTGGGTGTGCAAACGGTTATGACGAATCCGCTTATAGGGCGTAGGCGAAATATGGCGCTAGGGACATTCATCATTTTGTGTGTAGCGTTGATGATTGGCTCGCAATTCGCAGACCGCACCACCGAACCCGTGATTGGGTCGGCATTGCCCACAACCATCACATGGGTAGGGTGGGGTGTGGCACTCTTAACAAGCATAATCATGTTTGTAGGGACGGCATTTTTTCCGTCCGTGCCAATTATATCCAAAGGGGCGCGGTTATTTGCCTTGTTCCTCATCCTTGAACTGTTTTTCGCGGGATTGCGCTTGCCTCATCAAGACCTGACCGACCCGAATGCCTATCATGAAACGCGCTTTGCGATTAATCAACTGCGGGCGTATCAAACATCCATCCCCGCCGACCGCTTTTTATCCATCAGCGCGGTGTATTTTGACCCTGGCGACAAAGCCTCTTTGCAAGCGCGTTGGGGCAATATGGGATTATCCGAACAAGCACAAGCCTACGCCTTCACCGCCACCAAATTGAAAGAGGTGGTCGCATCCAACTTGCCGTTGATATGGGGCATCCCCACCATAGACGGATTTGATGGTGGGGTGTTGCCAACGGCGAATTATACTGCGTTCACATCGTTATTATTGCCCGAAGGCGCATTACGCACGGTGGATGGTCGCTTGCGCGAAAATTTGGCGTTGCCTCAATGTGGCGGGGCGTGCATCCCCCCTGACCGTTGGCTGGATTTGACCAATACGCGCTATTTGCTCACCGATAAAGTGTATGATGTGGTGCAAGACGGGGTATTTTTCGATACGCAATTCAGTTACCCGACAGGTATCATCTGGAATGCGCCGTATGAATTTTCTGCGGATGCGGTGCAAGTGTTGTTTCAATGCGATGGTGAGTGTGATGCGCCACAAATCCGCGTGAATGATGGTGAATCGGTTATGAGTCCCGCGCAAATCATCACCCCAACCCAAACCGACTTGTATCAATTGGCGATTTATCCGTTGGAGACTGTGACCAACATATCATCCATCACCCCGCAGGGAGATACCATCATCAGCGCGATTACAGTGGTAGATACGCGCACGGGTGATTTTTTGCAAATTCATCCAGACGGGTGGAAGCGCGTGTATTCGGCGGACATCAAAATTTATGAAAATTTGGATGTGATGCCCCGCGCCTTTATGGTCTATGATGTTTTAGCCTTTCCTGATACATGGGACGGGACAGAACAAGCCCTCTCCGCCATGCACGATGAGAATTTTGACCCGCGCACAACCATCACCCTCAATCATGATGGCGCGTTGCCTCGTTTGGATGGGGTCGGGGCTGGAAATGTGACCATCACCCGTTACACCGATACCCAAATTGAGATGACAATCGAAACCGATAAAGCGGGGTATGTGGTGCTGACGGATGCGTATTATGCGGGCTGGTCGGCACAAGTGAACGGGTCTGATATGCCGATTTACCGCGCTGATGTCATGTTCCGCGCGGTGTATGTGAGTATGGGGATGCATACCGTGTTATTTGAATATCGCGGGTGGTAATTGTAGGTGACAGGGATTTATAACCAGATTTGGAGTAAAACCGCTGTCACCTAACCCGTTAATGAGGATAGATTAGGGCTTTTCTAAGTTTTGTAGTTGTTCTCTAGCAACTGCCTCTAAATCGAATGTTGCGCCCTCATCCATCAACATATTTAACTTATCAGCAGGTAGTTGTGCTTCTAATGCTTTTAATAACTGGCTTAGAAATTGTTGTTTAATTTCGTTGTGTATGACTGGGTGCTTTTCAATTAATCCAGCCAATCTTGCCGCTTCTGTTATCTGTCCCTGGCTAAAAAGCCACCTGCTTAATGTTGTTAAAAGAGCACCAATATGAGCTAATGAACGAATCTCCAATGCAATACTGAATCCCTCGCGCAGATAACCCAGTAAATCCGAATCACCTTGCTCAAATGCCAATACGCTTAAATCTGCGAGGCTAATAGCAATGCCTTCTTTATCACCAATTTCACGGCGTAATGCTAAACTTTGGTTTTGGTAGGAGTACGAAGCAGTATAATCACCTAAATATCGTGCTGTTGTCCCTAATCCATTTAAGGTGATGGCGACACCTGCCTTATTACCAATTTCGTGGCGTAATGCCAAACATTCTTGATGGTAATTATAGGCTTCAACATGGTTGTTCAACCCACTTGCAACGAGTGCTAGGTTATTTAAGCAGTTGGCAACCCCCGCTTTTTCGCCAATTTCGCGTCGCAACGCCAAACTTTCTTTATAGTTACCTTCAGCGATTTTCTTGTAAATAATTCTCTGCAACGGTGTAGTCTCCTCTATTTTTAGCAACCACACCTAGACCATTTAAACTCATGCCGATACCAACTTTATCATCAATTTCACGGTAGTGCGCTAGGCTTTGTTGGAAATAGTCTTCGGAACTCGCATAATCTCCGCGACTAGATGCGATGATGCCCAAACTATTGAGGTTTTTAGCGATGCCTGCCTTGTCATTAATTTTGTGGTAAAGTTCAAGGCTTCGTTGAAAATAATCGGTGGCGGTGGCGTATTTACCTTGAATCCAGTCAATCATGCCTAAACTATTCAGGCTGGTTGCCATCTCACCTTTTACACCTAATTGTTCAGCTAGGGCAAGTGCCGCCTGTGCATATTCTTTTGCGGGTTCGTGTAGAGAACGCAGGCGATGACTCTCGGCACGCCAATTGAGCAATGTTATGTATTGAACATCATTCTCGTTCAATAATGTTAAACCGCGCTGAATGAGTTGTTCTGCTTCTGTGTGGGTGGCGCGGATTTGAACCATCTGTTTGACTACCAACAACATATAGTGTATTTCACGCTCGACATTACCAGCCTCGCGCCAGTGATTGTATAATAATTCATGATAGGCGCTATCATTGGGATAGGTTGTTTCAATTGCTTTTGCAACCATGCCGTTCATCAGAGCGCGTTCAATACCATCCAGTTTATTGAGTAAGAATTCGCGCAATTTATCATGTGCAAAGCGCCAATTTTCATCTTGAATGTCAAAAACAGATGCCTCAATACAGATATTCAGCCATGTATCGAGGTCATGGGTTTCAAGTAATGTAGCATCTGAAGCCAATAATGTTTCGAGCAGTGGACGTTTAATTTGTCGCCCAATAACAGCGGCAAGTGTGAGCAATGGTTGCCCCCATGCGGCGACACGTTCAATGCGACGTTGTAGAATACGATGTATGCTCCCCGCCATAATAGAATGCGGTAACGTCATAGACCCTACTTTGTCTAAGCGTCCAGCCACCTCTGCCAAAGCGCGTACAATCTCCACCATAAAGAAGGTATTGCCTTCAGTTTCTTTACTCAGGCGCTCAACGATAACAGGGTCTTTACCTCCTTCGCCCAACATTTCCACACTCAATTGGATAATCTCTTCGGTTGATAAACGGGGTAATATGATGGATTGCATACCGATTAATTGACTTGGCAGATATGGCGCTTCATCATTACGATAATTCCCAATTACTAACAAGGGCAGTTGGGCGATATGGGTCAGTAAATGGCGTAATACAAATAAACTGCTCTGTGCCCATTGTAAATCTTCCAATAACAAAACAACGGTCTCAGTTTGTCGTTCAAATAGGCTTAAAATTACCCCTGCTAACCGCGCTGTCCCTGCATCACCGGGCAACTCTGGCACATCTGCAATATCTCGCCCTAATAAGGTGCTGATATCTGGCACAATTGGTTTTAGGATACCCGCCTCTAAATTGGTCAAATCTACCGATAAAACCAAGCGGCGCAGAGGCTCGCGCCACACTTGATAGGGTAGCCCGCCTCCCTCTACTGCCTGTCCACGTAATACCAATACCCCCTCAACTAAGGCTTGTGTGCGTAATTCATCTAATAAGCGTGACTTTCCTACACCACTTTCGCCACCTACTAACCACGCGCTACCTTGACGATTGATTGCATTGTCCAACGCATTTATGAGGGTTTTTAATTCTTCTTGCCGTCCTACAAATTCTGCCGCTTGGATAAAGCTATCGCGTGAGGTGGTGGTTTCGACAGGTGGTTCTTGCCCTATGGCATAATAAAATGCCTCTATTGCCTCTGTCGCGCTGGCATATCGCTCATTTGGTGTTTTGGCAAGCAACTTGCTTAGAACAACTTTTAATGCTGGGTTTAGGTCTAAATCATCGAAGTTAACAGGCTGTTCAATAATGGTAAGTGCTAATTCAGTAAGGCTTTGATTGAGGTTGAATGGATACAAGCCAGTCAGCAATTGGTATGCCATTACGCCAACCGCATATAAATCTGCACTTTGGCTAATCGGTTTTCCATTTAACACTTCTGGGGAAATATAGTGCAGGGTTCCTACAGGCGTATTATCACCTAACTTGTTTCGCGCCACAGCCAGTCCAAAATCTAAGACCTTGACCTGCCCATTGACTACGAGCGCATTATCTGGTTTGAGGTCGCGGTGGATAATTCCACGACGATGCAGATAGCTGAGTGCTTCTAACACTTTGACGAGCAAGTTTATTTTTTCAACGAGGGGTTTATCGCGTCCATAATCTAATAAATTTTGGGGGGTAGAAAGCAGTTCCATTGTATAATAAGGTTGGCGGGTACTATCGAAGCCATAATCTAGTACACTGATGATATTAGGATGACGTAAGGAAGCTAATATCTTGAATTCTTCTGCCAATGCTACCCATAACCCACTAGATGAGCCGATTGAACCCAACGACATAAAATCTAATAATTCTGTTGGAATATTTACCCGTTTGAGAGCAACATAGGTTGCATTCAATTGGTCATAAACCCGATATACTGCCCCCATCCCACCAGAACCAAGCTCTTCATGTAAGCGATAGCGGAAAGCAATTAGAGACTGATGCGCCATGATTAATCATCTAGCTCCTGTCGTCAGGATAAATAAGAAATTGAGTAGATTGTTAAGTTACTCAATAATATCGTATTCAGGCTTGATTATCAAAAAATGGCGGATTGGGATTATTAATATTCGGCGAAGATTTTATAAACTGTTGTACCCATGCCAGAGCAACTTCTATATTGTCGAAAATCTCGCTTTCAACGGCACCACTAGAAGTTTTTGCGCGTTTCATTGAGATATTTCCAGACATGGTAGAAGATACAACCACAGCTAAATAAGCCTTTTGAGCGGGGTGACTTTTCAACCATTTATCAAAAAATAACGCATTCCCTTTCATCAACCATGGATTGAACTCATAACCCGTCAAAACCAGATAAGGTAAACTCATCCCACTTGATGAGATATCATGAATCGCAATATAGTCGGCATCTTCTTGCCACGAAGCCAATGAATTGTTAATGGCTTTTCCCCAATCAACCATTGTACCCACACTAAGAACATTTTCTACACGATATAAGGCGACCTGATGATCGTAGAGCCAACTGCGTACAATACCTGTCGTGATTTTTTCCATTTGCGTCCCTCTAAGTAATAACCGCAAAAATATATTGTTATATATCAATTATAACATATTTAATTGTAGTTATTTTTCACGTCATTTTCTTAAAGTGTATAGGTTATAAACATCATGTGTCAAGTAGCTCAGCTCCTTTTGAAAGAAAATCAAATTTTTGAAGAAAGGGATGCTTCTTTAAACTCTGTTGATATTCACAATATAATCCTGTTGCGGGACGTAATATACCACCCCAAAATCACTGCTGTTATGGGGCGGTATATATGCTGTTTCAAGAATTATTTCTTTACCCAAATGTCCACACGCCTTGATTGCTAGTTGCTTGACCTCATCCCCCTGCCCCCGGTTCATTTTGCAGAAAGGGGAGAAAATCTTATTTTCGGTGGTTTTTAAGTCCACTCTCCACTTTGGAGAGTGGATTTAGGGATGAGGTGGTTTGTAAAAAATGAATTTTCGGTAATTTGTTTGACCTAGAAATCAAGGTTCCACACGTCTTAGTTACCCGCGCTTGCCGTATTTTTTCTGACCCTTCAAGAATTGCTGAAGGCGAAAGGGGTCGGTGCGCGAGGTCATATCCAAACTCATCGGTGTGACCGAGACCAGTTTTTCATGCAACATCACATA
>JALONZ010000296.1 GCA_025454675.1 Anaerolineae bacterium
TCCCAATCTACCCGTTGCCATTCACCACCCATACGCCATTTGGTGAACCAATCGCTTTCATCCGCATCGGATGCCCAAGTAAGGGCAGTTCCGTTGCCAAATTGCAACCCGTTCACCGTGGGATTCGCGCCTGTATCCCATAATCTAAACACATTATCGGTGCGGTCTTGAATACGAATTTCATCAATATACATCCCATCTTCCGTATTACCGCTATCTGTAGGGAAACGGAAGCGGAAGAAAATATCATCCGATTTCGTATTGGCGGTGAAAGTGGCTGTAATAATTGACAAATCAATCTCAACATATTCCCACGTATCGTTATAACGGGTACGATTTGATAAAGCACCTGGAATCTCGGTCATGCGGTCATTATATGCCCAAATCCGCTTCCAATTGGATTCGGTTTCATTGGCATTACGCCATTCAACAAGGAAATTTTCGCCACTATTCAAACGGCGTAGCATCCAGAACGACATAATCGGATTAACCGCAGGGGTTGCCAATGGATTACCATCTGATGGATTGCGGTCTGTATTCCCACCCGCGGGGTTACGGTCAATCGCGGCAAGGTTATCGGGCGTATCATTACGGAAATCAATCGCTTGAATCAGGCGCAATGTGTTGTTCGTGCCATTGGAATAATTCCCGCCCGGACTATCTGTAAAGGAGTGGCTCCCTTGATATTTTTCTGTGGTCGTGCGCCACCATTGACCAGAGGGCAACCAATTGGCAATACCTTCTTCCGCACCATCATAGAAGGGATAATCCACAAAGCGTTCAATCCCTTTACGATGTAGGCGAATATCATCAATCCACCAGCCAGGGCGATTATTCGATGAGAATTGTGCGTTGGTCTCATTTCGCACAATGACCACAAAGCGCAGATAGAAGGTATCAATTGGGATACCACCTGCATCTTTAATTTCATCCAATTCAATATCCACTGGTGTTAATGCACGACGGTCTGGTGAATCCGAGCCAGACGCTAACCCGTTATGAATCTCGCCAGCAGGACGACCCGGATTGAGAATGTTATCGCCAGGGATAACACGCCAAACGGTATCATTCACCGCGCGATATTGCACTTCGATTTGCGTAAAGCTACCGACATAATATCCCGACATGAACGACAACATCGGCACACCACTATCGCCGTCATTATCTATCAACGAAGCCGTTTGCGATACAGGCGCGACCAATTCGATGTAATGAACACGCGATTGATTAAGCGCCGTAGTCCCCGTAGCCGATTCTGAGAACCGATTATAATTGGCGGATGGGTTCAATTCCCACGAGCAACAACTCGATGGATTGCCAACTGTATCAGGGTCTGTTACGGCATTATTCGCGGTTAATGCCCATTGACCGGTTGTACGGAAGAAATCTTTATCATTGTTATTGTTGAAGGTGAAGAGGCTCTGATTGGTGGCATCACCATGAAAACCGAGCGTCACATTTTCATTCGCCATATCTTCTTTGACTTCAACATCATCCACATACCAACGACGTGTACCGCCAGAGGTAGATGCACTTTGTATCACAAAGCGATAGGTTAGGCGTTTTCCTCTAAAATCAAGCGGGGTTGATGTGCCATCTGCCGCCAGTGCCGTCAGGTTATCAAGGGGGATTTCGGTATAAGTCCAATTATAATTCGCTGATGACCCAACTCGGAGTGGTATGCGATACCATGTCGTCAAAGTACGGTCTATCGAATAGGAACTGCCCACAATGGGGATATATTCAGCCACCTCAACCCACGCCGATAATGAGGAATGGTTCAAATCCCAAACATCCCAAAAGGTGAGGCGTGGCGCGGTTGCCCCTGCGGGGACAGTCACAAACCCACGTAATTCCAAATAACAGCGCATATTATTGGGGACATTCCCACCAACATATTCTTCCCACATACTCATCAGCGTATTGGCATCGGTGGTGGTTCTTGCGCCCCAATTACAATTGGTAGACCCACTTGGGATGGCTGTACCCAAGTTATTAACCGCCGTATCATATGGGTTACTGACAGCCGTGACGCTCAATTGAATGCCCGCGCCACCGCCTCTTTCATATAAATCGGCTTGTAACGTATATGTACCCGCAGGCACAGTACGAATGACCGCACCGGTGCTATTGAATCCTTGGTCATACCAGTCATCAATCAACAAACAACTGGTCGCATAAGTCGAGCCATCACCCCAGAAATTTGTCCCAGAAGCACCTTGTCCACTGGTGACATTGGGCGTGCCAGTGCCAGTCGCGCAATTATCGGCGCTTTGACCAGGACCCAATAACCACAACCGAACACCATCATCGGCGCTAACAAAGAAGCGCAATGTGCGGGTGGTATCTAAATAAATTTGGCGGGTAAATTTGACCGAGAAATTATCATTTGGGGATGTATCGGGCCAACCCGCACGGGGACCAGAATTTTGATTCGTCCAATTGGCGTATGTCGCGTTGGGAAAATCGAGGACACCTCTGGCGGCAAGCCCATAAATATCCGCATTGAACCCTTCAAATGCCAAGTTCCCTGCGCTAAAACCCAAACCCCTGTAATATCTACCATACCAATCAGCATACCCCAAGAATGGTGCATTACTCAACCGAAAGTTCGTTAATTCGTCAGTATCGGCAGAATTGAGGTATGGATAGCCAAACTCCACATCTTCCGGTGTGGGGCTTGGTGCTGGTGTACGTGTTGGTACTGGAGTTGGTGGTGGTAGGGTTGGTGCTGGGGTATTCGCCGTCAAATCTGCCGGTGGCACCAACGTGGGGGGCGCAGGAGTGGGCGATGGAATGAGCCGCTCTTGCAACGGATTTTCGGCAACCCATGTTACCGTCAACCAAAAATCGGATGGCGCTTGTGGTGTACGGTCAATGCCACCGGGCTTCTCGCCCAACAAGTTATAAACCGTATTGCTAAAAATACGGCTAATGGCGGGACCAGTCGCCGCTAACGCAAAACCGAATGCCAAAACGACCAAAACAAGGATGAGGGTATATTCGATTAACGACTGCCCACTTTCCTCTGCTCGTCTAAATAATGGTGTACTTCGTTTTATTGGGTGTTTCATATGACCAACCCTTTACTTCAATTTTCAAAATTGAACCATTTGCACGGTTGTTTCGTCCAAATATCCTGCTAATATGTTACCTGATTATGGAGAATTGTGGTGGCGTAAATTTGTCGGTAAGTTGTTCAAATGCCTATACAAAAATAATTTTGAAAGGATATTTTCATCATGACAGCAACAATTATAGATGGACAAGCTGTAGCAAACCGCATCCGTACCAGTATCACCCAAGATGTCGAAAAATTCAAAGCACAATTTGGGTATGCACCAGGATTAGGTGTTGTTTTGGCAGGGGATAATCCAGCCTCGCAAACCTACGTGCGTATGAAACAAAATGCGTGCCATAAAGCGGGCATGACCTCCGTCACGCGCACCATGACCGCCCAAAGCACCCAAGCCGAAGTCGAATCCGCAGTCGCAGAAATGAACGCCGACCCCAAAATTCACGGGATTTTGGTGCAATTGCCCCGGCCCACACATATCAACGAAGAAGCCGTTTTACGCGCCGTCAGCCTCGATAAAGATGTGGATGGCTTTCACCCGATTAATATCGGCATGTTGGGCATGAAAGGCAGAGACCCGCTTTTCACCCCCGCCACGCCAACTGGCTGTATGGTGTTGCTCCAAGAAGCGGGGATAGATTTGAATGGTGCAAATGCGGTGGTGGTGGGGCGGAGCAATATTGTCGGGATGCCGATGGCGCTCATGCTCATCAAAGCCAACGCGACTGTGACCGTTGCCCATAGCCGTACCAAAGACCTACCCGCCCTGCTCAAAACGGCGGATGTGGTGGTGGCGGCAATCGGCATGAAAGAATATATCAAAGGCGAATGGCTGAAACCGGGTGTTGTCGTGATTGATGTCGGGACGAATCAGGTCGAAGACCCCACCAGCGAAAAGGGTTATAAATTTGTGGGAGATGTGCATTTTGATAGCGCCGTGCAGGTGGCTGGTGCAATCACCAAAGTACCAGGTGGCGTGGGTCCGATGACCATCACCATGCTGATGCAAAACACGATGAAAGCCGCGTGGCGCATTGCGGGGGAATAGGATTTAAGCCAAAAATAAATAGCTGTGGACGACATACGCACCCTGTGCTAGTCGTCCATTACACACACCTAGTTTAAGGGATGTAATGGCGGGCTATATGTTGTAGGGACATGATATATCATGTCCGCGTATG
>JALONZ010000297.1 GCA_025454675.1 Anaerolineae bacterium
ACACCCGTCATATTTGTCCCGCGCAAAATGCCTTCTTGCAGGTTGGTCTCTTGAAAGATTGCCCCGCGCAAATTTGCGCCTTCAAAATCCAGCCGTGCCAAATTTTCGTTGCTCATATCCACGCCCGCCAAGCGGATTTTATCACCACCGTTAATAATCAGAATAATTTCTTTACGGGTAAATTCGCCCATGTCCTTCTCTACCTTTCGTTTTGCATATACTCAATAATTTGGTCAATGGTTGTGTCGAGTGGGGTTGATGGTTTCCACTCGATAGTCTGCATAATTTTATCAATACTTGGCACACGGCGCACAAAGTCTTCAAACCCCTTTTCATAGGCTTGGTCATAGGGGATATAGTGAATTGTGGATGTGCTACCTGCGCGGGCAATCACGCGCTCCGCCAAGCCTTTAATCGAAATTTCTTCCGTATTGCCGATGTTGAACACTTGCCCAACCGCACGCGGTTCTTCCGAGAGTTTATAAATGGCATCCACCATATCGCGCACATTGCCAAAACAGCGTGTTTGGTTGCCTTCGCCATAAACTTGTAACGGCTCACCTTTTAATGCCCATCCCACAAAACGCGGGAGTACCATGCCATATTGCCCTGTTTGACGTGCGCCTACGGTATTGAATAGGCGGAAGATAGTTACAGGCAAATCGGTCTCTTGATGATACGCCAACGCCAAAAATTCATCAACGGCTTTTGTGGCGGCATATGCCCAACGGGTTTTTGAGGTTGCCCCGATGACCGAATCGTCATCTTCTGCGAATGGGAATTTTGTGCCTTTGCCATACACTTCGGATGTGGATGCGATTAACACCTTTTTGTTATAGCGCCGTGCGGTTTTGAGGATGGCTTCTGTGCCACCGATATTGACTTCGATGGTATGAATCGGCTCGCGCAAAATTTTTTGCACTCCCAACACCGCCGCCAAATGATAAATCACATCGCATTCGCTCACCAAACGGTCTAAGACCATCGGATTGCGAATATCTTCGATGACCATTTGCAAATTGGGATGATGCTGGATATGAGCAAGGTTACGAATACGACCAGTGGATAAATCATCAATGACGACCACCTTATGCCCATGTGCAAGTAAATATTCTGCCAGATGACTGCCAACAAACCCCGCCCCACCTGTAATGAGTGCTTTTACCATGCGTCAACACGCCTCCTATTCCTCTTTCATGTTACCCGAAATAGCGTGATATAGACAAGCCTTCACTCGTTGTTATGCCTACGATTCATAAAAAAATTTGTGCAACTGCTTGCTCAAAATATCGAAATCGTGATAAATTGTTTATATGAGTTAAAAATTTGTAACGTCAATGTTTGAAAAAGTTTGTTCCCATTGGCGAGAGAGGATAATCATGTCTGAAAAAGTCTTGGTGATTGATGATGAAGAGACCACCGTCCAGTTGATTGGCATTCTATTAGAACGCAAAGGGTATGAGGTTATCAAAGCCTATCGTGCAGAAGAGGGTTTACGCAAAGCGTATCGCTTTCAGCCTGATATTGTTTTATTAGATATCATGATGCCTGATATGGACGGGTGGGAAGTGTGCAAACGCCTGCGCGAAATGTCGGATGTGCCGATTATCTTCCTCACCGCGCTGGATGAGGGTAAAAATGTGGTGCGCGGTTTGGAATTGGGGGCAGATGACTATATCACCAAGCCGTATGATAATGATGAACTGGTTGCGCGGGTCAAAGCGCATTTGCGCCGTTCCCCACGTCCTAGCATCAGCGATGAATTGGTGTTTAATAACGGTGATTTCCGTATCAATTTTATGAACCGTGAGGTTTATGTCCGCAATGAAGTGAAACATCTGACCCCCAAAGAATTTAACCTGTTGGGTGTGTTGGTTCGGAATGCGGGACGTGTGGTGACGCGCAACGAATTGGTGACACAAGCATGGGGCGAAGAATATGGTGACGCGATTGATAGCCTGAAATTATACATTCATTATTTGCGCCAAAAGATTGAAATCAATCCCAATCAACCCGATTATATCCTCACATCACGCGGGGTAGGGTATCGTTTCGCCAATCGTTAATTCCCCCTATTGATTTACGTCCTAAAAGCCAGCACAATATCCACTAATACAGATGAGACACAGATAAACGCCTCATCTGTTTGGTGTCTTTGTTCGACATTCAAAGGAATTATCGCTTGAAACGCTTAATCATGCTTTTTTTATGCACCTTATTAACGGTGGTGATTTTTGTCTCCGCACAAGATGACCATCTGGCAACAATGGATAGTTTTTCCGCGTATTTAGACCAAATTGCATCTGCCCCTGCCGAAGAAGCGGACGCGATGGTGGATGTGTTGTGGAATAATTACCTCATCCCCACCCAGTCCATCCCATTTGTACGTGGGGGAGATATCGCCTTTTTATATCGTGGTGATGCTGAAAAGGTTGAATGGCGTGGCGATTTTACAAATTGGCAATCGGATGCGCGTTTTGTGGGCGAGCGTGTCGGCGAAACCGATTTATGGGTGGTTTACTTTCAGTTTCCCACCACTGCCCGCCTCGATTATAAAATTGTGTTGAATGGTGGCACATGGATTCTCGACCCGAATAACCCCTATCAACAGATGGGCGGGTTTGGTGCAAATAGTGAACTCCGCATGGGCGATTATGTCCCTTCGCCGTTCATTGTGCGTGATGAAACCACACCCAAAGGCAATCTGCGCGGGGTTTATACCCTGCAAAGCGATGCGCTGGGGTATGCGGTGAATTATTCTGTGTATGTGCCTGTTGGCTATGCCGAATTGGATGAACTCCCCACGATTTATGTGCTGGATGGTCACGAATACGCCGATGATGATATGGGGAGTATGGTGATTGTGCTGGATAATCTTATCGCACAAAATCTGATTTCACCTGTGATTGCAATATTTATTGACCCGCGCAATGTGGATAATGTCAACAACAATTTGCGCCAAGACCAATACCTCGAAAACCCTGCTTTTGCCCAATTTGTCGCACAAGAATTGGTTGTTCAGATTGACCGTGTATTCAAAACATCGCAAAACGCATCTGACCGCGCCATTCTAGGCACATCACTGGGCGGGTTGGCATCGGCTTATATGGGTGTGAATTATCCGGATGTGTTCAATAAAATTGCCATCCAGTCACCTGCATTTTGGGCTGGAAGTGATTTATACGAATTATATGAAAATAGCGAAGGCTTGGCGTTGTCGTTCATCATTACCAATGGGTTGCCATTATGGGATTCGATAGATGTTCCTCGATTCACCGCCATTCTGGACGAAAAAGATTATCCATACACCACCATTGAAATTCCAGAAGGACATTCATGGGGTAATTGGCGGGCATTGGTAGATGATATTTTGATGCACTTTTGGAGTTTGGAGAGCTGATGAAAACAGTAGATAATGCCCAACTCGAAGCCATTTATCGCACGCGCTTTGATGATAAGGCGCAAATTCAACGCGAAAAAATGTGGCAAATTTTATGTTCCGATTGGATGCAACGGTATATTCCCCAAAATGCCACTGTGTTAGATTTGGCGGCGGGGCGCTGTGAATTTATCAATCACATCAAGGCGGGGCGTAAAATCGCGGTGGATTTGAACGAAGATGTCCGCAATTATGCGAATCAAGATGTAGAAATTGTGATTGCCTACAGCCACGATATGCAAGGCGTGGGGGATAACAGCGTGGATGTGGTGTTTGTGAGCAATTTCTTTGAACATCTGCCCGATAAAGCCGCATTTATGGACACCCTCAAAGATATTCGGCGTGTGTTGAAGGTTGGTGGGAAATTGCTGATTATGCAACCGAATATCCGCTTTTTGCACGGCGCGTATTGGGATTTTATTGACCATTACTTGCCCCTGACAGACCGTTCTGTCGAAGAAGCCCTCATCTTGACGAATATGCGCGTTATCGAAAATTTACCGCGCTTTCTGCCGTATACCACCCGTAGCAAGATGCCCCGTCATCCATTGCTCATCCGCGCCTATTTGCGCCTGCCGATTGTATTCCCCATATTTGGCAAGCAAGCGTGGGTTGTGGCGGTGAAGCCTGAATAGGAGTGCAAAAAATGTCATCAGAGACCAAACTTGTTTATCAACTTAAAATCACGCTAGATGGTATTCGACCACCCATTTGGCGACGGATATTGGTCTCTGGTGAGACCACGCTTGACCAATTACATGATATTATTCAGATTGCGATGGGTTGGGAAGATGACCATCTGCAGTTCCTGATGCCTGAAGACCTTGAGATGGATGATGTGGAGGAAACAGAAGAAGATGAAGAGGATTTCACATTAAATAGCTTCATCACAGGCGAAAAATATAAGTTCGGCTATGAATATGATTTTGGTGATGGCTGGAAACATACAATTTTAGTCGAAAAGATTCTCCCGCTTGATGCCACTAAACAACTTCCCTTGTGTACAGCAGGAAAACGTGCTTGCCCACCCGAAGATTGTGGTGGCGTTTGGGGATATATGCACTTTGTTGAGGCGATTAATGACCCTAATCACACCGCTTATAAAAATTTGCGGGAATGGTATTATGGTGATGACGATGAGCAACAACAATATGATGCCGAAGCCTTTGATATGGATGAAGTGAACACGATTTTTCGGAACGTGTTCAAATGAGGTTTTATGCGAGGCGTATGAATTATGATTTATAAGCCATTAGGGGAACAATATTATCTAATAGTTACATTGAAAATTCCATCATCTGGTGTTATGGGTGGAGACCAAATCATTACACAGCGTATTAATGTTGGAAATAGTCAACATATCGCACAAGAAATACTTCAAAGATTGCATCAATCAAAATCTTATGGAGGAGGTGCTATTCAGGTAGGAAATGTTTTAGTAGATACTACTTATTTAATTATGGCTCATATTGAATAATTCGGTCGTGGCTGACATACGCACTGGCGTGCTAGTCAGCCATTACGGGTTGCCTGTTAGAGGCTTGAGCCTCGTATGTCAGCCACAATTTACCCCAAATCGTGCCTCATTTACTGAGGTGTTATTTTAATTTGCCCAATTTTAACATCTGTGCTATATTTAACTCAAATGTTTTAATCTATTCGAGG